>DJYL01000181.1 GCA_002448495.1 Pseudoselenomonas ruminantium
AGCACGCCCAAAAGCGTTGCCAGCGCCATACCGCCCACTACGGCTATCCCCATGCTGCTGCGTGCGCCGGAACCGGCACCATCCGCCAGCGCCAAAGGCAGACAACCGGCAATAAAGGCAACAGAAGTCATGAGGATGGGCCGCAGACGCAATTTGGCCGCCGTCAGAGCCGCCCGTACAGGCAAAACACCCCGCAGCTGTCTTTCCCGGGCAAATTCCACAATCAATATGGCGTTTTTCGCAGCTAACGCCACCACCAGCAATATGCCAATCTGCATATACAAACTGCCGGGCAAGCCTGCGGCAAGTTCGGATAGCAATGCACCGCCAATGCCCAAGGGCACGGAGAGCAACACCGCCCAGGGCAGCCGCCATGACTCATAGATAAACATCAGGCACAGGAAGACAAACACCAGCGACAGCCCGAGCAGCACAGCCGTATCCCCCTGTGCTTCCCGCTCGTGGCGGCTGACTCCCGTCCAGGCGATTTGAAAGCCCTGCAAAGCGGCTTCGTCAACCGCTTTTTCCATGGCCTCCATCGCCTCGCCGGTGGAATAATCTTCGCCTGGGGCTAGTTCAAAATGGACGCTCCGCACACCATCATAGCGGGTGATGCTGGCAGGCCCCGAGGAATTTTGCGCCTGTACCAGTGCATCTAACGGCACCATAACGCCTGCACTGTTGCGCACAAACAAAAAGCGCATGTTCTCCGGTTCATGGCGAAAATCCTTATCGGCCTGCAAGACTACCTTGTACACCTGCCCAAAGCGGATAAAGTCATTTACTTCTTCGCCGCCGAAGTTCACCTGCAAGGCACTGTAGACATCATCTAAGTTTACGCCCAGAAGTTTGGCCTTGTCTTCATTCACCGTAAAATTCACATAAGGCGTGCTCAGGTCAAAATCAGCCTCCAGCTCCTCGATTTCCGGATGATTTTGGGCAGCGGCTTTCACGCTGTTCACGGCAGCCTGCAATTCCGCTTCCGAATGTCCGGCCAAATCCAGTAAATGCAGGGAAGCACCGCCGGTCATGCCCAGTTCCGGCAAAGCGGGCGGATTAATGCCCATGAGCCCAGCCTCCGGAATGACTTTACTTCCTTCCTCCTCCAACCACGTCAGCAAATCCTCCACACTCTGTCCATCTGCGGTGCGTTCGGCCCAATCCTTCAGCGAGATAAAGAGCAGACCGGCATCGGAACGTGTATTATCGCTTAATAAATCCACACCGCCAATACCGATAACTGCCCTGACAGCCTCCTGCGCCTGCAGTTTTTCCGATAGACGATTCATGGAATCAATGGTATGATTCAGCGAAGTACCTGCCGGCAGATTCAGCCCCGCCACAACATACCCCTGATCTTCCTCCGGCAAAAACTCCTGCGGCATATTGAGATACAACCCCGTAGTTCCGACAAGCAGCAGCACGACAGCGAGCAAAACCAGCCTTCCCCGGCGCAGACACCAGCCTAAGCACCGTTGATATCTGCCCCCTGTCCACTTCAGTATTTGCCCAAAGGCGGTGAGCAGTCTGTTATCTTCCCCCTGCGCTTTGTCCTTTAACAGCAAAACGCATAAAGCCGGTGTCAGCGACAGGGCCGCAAACGCCGAAATGCTCATGGCAGCCACCAGCGTAAGGGCGAACTGACGGTAAAGCGTCCCCGTCATCCCCGACAGGAAAGCCACCGGCACAAAGACCGCTGCCAGCACAAAAGCAATCGCTAAGATCGGCGCCTGTACTTCCCGCATGGCCGCCGAAGCTGCTGCCTGCGCCGCCAAGCCACGCTCAATATGGCGGAATACGCTTTCAATAATGACAATGGCATCATCCACCACCAGCCCAATGGCCAGAATCAGAGCAAACAGCGTCAACAGATTGAGGGAGTAACCGCAGAGATAAAAGACAAAAAATGTCGCAATGAGCGATACCGGCACAGCCAGCATCGTGATAAGCGTAGCCCGCCAGCTGCCCAAAAAGAGATAGACAATCACCGCTACCAGCAGTAAGGCCTCAGCAAAGGTATAGGCAACTTCTGCCAGAGACTCCTCAATAAAGCGGGTTTGGTCAACCACAATGCGGTATTCCATATCCGGAGGAAACATCGTCTGCGCTTCCGCAAGGATTTTTTTCACCTCACCGATGGTTTTCAAGGCATTGGCGCTATCCGTCAGGGTTATGCTGAAGGAGGCCGCCTCCCGCCCGTCCTGATAGGACACATAGCGCGTATCCCGCCGGCCTTCGGTTACCTGAGCCACATCCTTAACACGGATTAAATCCCCCTCTGACGAAGGCAGAATGATATTGCCAAACTCCGCAGGCGTCTGGCGGCGGTTCTCTACCCGGCCCACCATCTGCTTCTCCTGGCCCTCACTTACAGGCATTTTGCCCAAAGTGCCGGCAGCAGGCTGGACATTCTGTTCCCTGACAGCCGTGAGCACATCCGACACGGCCAGATGCCTTGCCGCCAGTTTATCCGGCTGCAGCCAGATGCGCATGGCATAGTCCTCTGTGTATTCCTCTACACTGCCCACACCGGAAACCCGCTTTATCTTATCGAGGAAATAGTTCTTGGCATAGTTTTGCAAAAAGATACTGTCATAGGTTCCCTTCGGTGAACACAGGGACATGGCAAACACCATCCCCGGCAGGGAACGGCTGGTCGTCACACCGTAATCCTGCACCACTTTGGGCAGGGAGGACAGAACCGTCGTCACCCGGTTTTGCACACTGGCTGCCGCCACTTCCCCGTCCACCCCCGGAGCAAATTCGATATCCAATTTATATTCCCCGGAGGCATCCGCATGGGAAGACATGCTGCGCA
Organism: Pseudoselenomonas ruminantium; assembly: GCA_002448495.1. Classification (GTDB taxonomy): domain Bacteria; phylum Bacillota; class Negativicutes; order Selenomonadales; family Selenomonadaceae; genus Selenomonas_A; species Selenomonas_A ruminantium_I. Next base: position 2,819 of record DJYL01000181.1, read on the forward strand.
AGCCATCAATGCCATGGATTTCCGCTTCGATAACATTTGCTACGGTGTCCTGCACCACCGTAGCATCAGCTCCCTGATAGGTTGTCGATACCGAAACCGTTGGCGGCATAATGGCAGGATATTCGGCAATGGGCAGCTGAAAAGCCGCTACCAGACCAAATAAGGTCAAGAGTACCGCCATTACTACCGCCTGCAGCGGATGCCGGATAAAATACTGAGCCAATCAAAACACCTGCCCGCTTTTTTATTTCATGAACTGGTCTATCGCCTTATTTAACTGGTCTATCGCTTCCTTGTCATTATCCCGCACCGCATCCACAATGCAGTGTTCCATATGGTCCTTGAGGATAATCTTGCTGACACCGTTAATGGCACTCTTTACTGCCGAAAGCTGAATGAGGACCTCACTGCAGTCGCGGCCATTTTCCACCATGCTCTTGATGGATTCCAGATGACCAATAAGTCGCGACATGCGGTTGAGTACCGCCTTGGTATGCGCATGCGAATGCGTATGACCATGCGGGCCATGCTGGTCATGGTGGTCATCATGGGTATGCGTAACCACAGTTCCATCTTCTAATATATGCGTATGTTCGTTCATTGAATTTAATGTCTCCCTATTGTCATAAATTGTTCATAACGTTATTTATATTCGCTGCAAAGCGTTTTTTTCCTGTCAGCAATGGCAAAAAAATCAGCAGCCTCCCCCAAAAGGGCGGCTGCTGTCTGCCTATGATTATTCAACGGCGATGGTTACATTTTCACCATTGATATTCCATTCCTTCGCTTCACCGGCAAGCGTTCCGTAGGCTACGGAATCGGCCAGCGTGATTTCCTTGAGGTAGTCCTCATTCTTCGCCACAATGGCCTGCAGTTTTTCATTGCCGGACAGGCTGACTTTGATATGGTCGGTGACTTCAAAGCCATTTTCCTTGCGCATGGTCTGCACCTTGCTGATGATTTCGCGGACGAAACCTTCTTCGAGGAGTTCTGCCGTCAGCGTGGTATCGAGTGCAATGGTCACGCCGTTATAACGCTGGCAGTTGAAGCCTTCGGTCTGCGCCATGGAAACTTCCACATCTTCGCTCGTGAGCGTTACTTCCCCATCGGGGAGAGCGATAACCAGTTTGCCGGTGGAATCCAATTCCGCCTTGGCCTTATGCCCGTTGAGCTTAGAAAGGGCAGCCTTTACCGCGCCAATCTGCTTGCCGACCTTCGGGCCGAGCACGCGGAAATTGGGCTTGAAGCTGTAGGAAAGATATTCTTCCATATCGTCCTTGAAGACAACTTCCTTGACGTTGAGCTCGTCGGCCACAATTTCCTTGAAGAAATCAGAGAGTTCGCGTTCCGCATTCACATACATATGCGCCACCGGCTGGCGGTTCTTGATGTTGGTTTCATTGCGGGATGCACGGCCCAGTACCACGATTTCGAGCACGAGTTCCATGTTCTTTTCGAGCTCTTCATCAATCCAGGCCTCGTTGACCGTCGGATAATCGGCCAGATGAACCGATTCCGGAGCCGTCTTATCAATGCTGCAAACGAGGTTGCGGTAGATGGATTCGGTGATGAAGGGAACCATGGGAGCGGCAGCTTTGGCCGTAGTTACGAGTGCCGTCCAAAGGGTCATGTAAGCATTGATCTTATCCTGCTCCATGCCCTTGGCCCAGAAACGGGCACGACTGCGGCGCACATACCAGTTGGACAGTTCGTCCGTAAAGGCCTGCAATGCCTTGGCGGCTTCGGTTACCTTGTAATTGGCAAGGTCATTGTCCACTTCCTTAACCATGGTATTTAAGCGGCTCAACACCCACTTATCCATAACCGGCAGTTTGTCGTAATCGAGCGTGTACTTGGTCGCATCGAAATTATCGATATTGGCATAGAGCACGAAGAACGCATAGGTATTCCAGAGCGTACCCATGAACTTGCGCTGGCCTTCCTGCACGGCATCATCATGGAAGCGATTCGGCAGCCAGGGGGCACTGTTTTCGTAGAAGTACCAGCGGATAGCATCGGCGCCATGCTGGCCGAGTGCCTGCATGGGGTCAACGGCGTTGCCCTTGGACTTACTCATCTTGCGGCCGTCCTTATCCTGTACATGGCCGAGCACGATGACGTTCTTGTACGGTGCTTCATCAAAGAGCAGCGTAGAAATGGCAATCAGCGAATAGAACCAACCGCGGGTCTGGTCAACGGCTTCGGAGATGAAATCTGCCGGGAAGCGCTTCTCGAAGATGTCCTTGTTCTCAAACGGATAGTGCCACTGCGCAAACGGCATGGAACCGGAGTCGAACCAGCAGTCGATAACTTCCGGTACACGGTGCATTTCCTTACCACATTCCGGGCATTTGATGGTCACGGCATCAATGTACGGACGGTGCAGTTCGATATCGTCCGGGCAGTTGTCGCTCATTTCCTTGAGTTCGGCAATGGAGCCAATCGTGTGCTGATGGCCGCATTCACATTCCCAAACCGGCAGCGGCGTGCCCCAGTAACGGTTACGGGACAGGCCCCAATCCTGCACATGTTCGAGCCAGTCACCGAAACGGCCTTCACCGATGGATTTCGGAATCCAGTTGACCTTGTTGTTGTTGGCAATGAGCTTGTCTTTGACATCCGTCATCTTAATGAACCAGGTTTCACGCGCATAGTAGATCAGCGGCGTATCACAGCGCCAGCAGTGCGGATAGCTGTGCTCAAACTTCGGCGCCTTGAAGAGCTTGCCGCTCTTTTTAAGGTCGTCGATAATCAGCGGGTCAGCGTCTTTGACAAATACGCCGGGCCAGTCCGTTTCTTCCGTCATTTCGCCCTTGTTATTGACGAACTGCACGAAAGGCATATCGTACTTGCGGCAGACGCGGTTATCGTCCTCACCGAAGGCCGGGGCGATATGAACGATGCCCGTACCATCGGAGGTCGTTACATAATCATCACAAACCACGAAGAAAGCCTTTTTCTTGAGCTTGCCGACTGCGTAATCATAGAGCGGCTCATATTCGCGGTATTCGAGGTCTTTACCTTTGCATTTCGCGAGGACTTCGCGCTCACCTTCCACACCGTCAAAGACCGTATCCACGAGGGCTTCGGCCAGATAGTAAACCGTACCGTCAACCTTGATTTTTACATAATCCACTTCCGGATTTACGCAAAGGCCGAGGTTGGAGGGCAGCGTCCAGGGCGTCGTCGTCCAAGCGAGGAAGTAGGCATCTTCGTCTTTTACCTTGAACTTGACCATGGCAGAACGTTCTTTGACGTCCTTATAGCCCTGGGCTACTTCATGGGAAGACAGCGGGGTGCCGCAGCGCGGGCAGTAGGGAACAACCTTATGCCCCTTGTAGAGCAGGCCCTTCTTCCAGATTTCCTTAAGTGCCCACCATTCGGATTCAATGAAGTCATTTTCGTAGGTGATGTAGGGATGTTCCATATCAGCCCAGAAGCCAACGACATCGGAAAATTCTTCCCACATGCCCTTGTATTTCCAAACGGACTCACGGCACTTCTTAATGAACGGCTCAATGCCGTATTCTTCAATCTGCTCCTTGCCGTTGATGCCCACGAGTTTTTCGACTTCGAGTTCTACCGGCAGACCGTGCGTATCCCAGCCGGCCTTTCGCAGCACCTTCTTGCCCTTCATGGACTGATAGCGCGGCAGCATATCCTTGATAACACGAGTCAAAACATGACCGATATGCGGCTTGCCGTTAGCCGTCGGCGGGCCATCATAAAAGGTAAAGGTATCGCAGCCTTCACGCTGGTCGATAGCCTTCTGCGCGATGTTATTCTTCTTCCAGAAATCCAGAACTTCCTTTTCTCTGTCCACGAAGTTCAAATTGGTGTCAACCTTGCTGTACAAACGAACTCCTCCTCCAAAATACAAAAAACCTGCATCCCAAAAACAGGATGCAGGTATACCTACACTTATAAACCACCTATTTTTCACGTACCAACATACGCTATTCCGTAACGGGGAATACCGGCGAAGCCTACTAAACGAATTTCAGCCTGCTGCTCCGAAGTGATTTTCACCGCCCCCTACTCACTACCGGCTTGCACCTGACCCGGCTCGCTACAGTTTTCCTTGACGATTACTCTCTTCATCAACGCATTTACACATTAACAGTTCATAGTTTACCACAAACTATACGCAATTTCAACGAGAATTTACAACGTAACGCTATCTAAAATTTCCACATCAGACCTGCTTTGCCCGCAAGGCCCCGTTGCTTGCCGCAGGCTGCCGTCAGGCCAAGGTTCAGTGTGAAATTGCTGTTTTGTGGGTGATGCAGCCAACCGATTTCCAATATGCCACTATTGCCCTTGAGACTTGGCGTGCCCGTACTGTATCCGGCAATCGAGGCTTTGGCATCGCCGCTGAATTCGTGTTCCCAGTAAGCACCAAAGTAGCCTTTACTCTCCGCCGTAAAAGCGTGCGTGAGCTTGGCCCCCAATCTTAACCGATGGCTGTTGACCGCAGAAAACTGATAAGTCTCGCCTGTAGTCAGACGGGCAGAGTCGCTGCCTGTATGGCTGTAGAAATATTTTAGAGAAACGTCCACTTCATTGCGGCCGGCCAATTTGACCGCTTTCCCTAAGCCCAAATGCGCCCCCCAGTAATTGCTGTCGCTGTCGTAGCCAATGGCTGTACCCTCATAGCCCGTAAAATCACGGGAACTGTAATCTGCCTTGGTTCTGCCGGCACGCAAGCTGGCTTCATAGTGCATGCCCTTGGCATTCTTATGCTGAACAAAGATTGCGCCCCCGCCATAATCCGTGTCCCCTTTGCCGTGCATGTTGTTATAGTAGCTGTCATAGCGGCCTTTGCCGTATTCACCGGCAAAACCATACAAAAGTTTGCCATTGCCGCTTTTGACTTCCCGGGCCATGCCCAAAAGCGCACTAAAGCCGCGGGTGTCTACATGTGAACCGGTCTGGTAACGGTACTTGCCCCCCTGCATGGCAAAGAAGGGCGACCATTCACCCTTTACCGCACGTTCTGATGACTTAACGGCTCTTTCTGCCTGCAGCAGGCCATCGGCAGCGAGCAAATCTGCCCCGCTATTTAGAAACGCCGCCTGAGCCGCACGCGTCTCTACCGGTGACTTTGCCTCATCCGTGGTTTCCGCTTCGCCCAAAACAGCCTGCAAGTTGTTGGTGTCCTTGTTAAGCGTATAATGGTAATTGAGCGAAACACCCTGCTTCAGCGTCCCCTCCGTCTGACTGCCATAGCTGAGCGTACCTTGGGCAGAAATGAGATTTATGGTCTTTCCTGCAGATAGTGCGGCATCTCCTGCTGCCGACAAGACAATATTTGTTTTGCTCAGATCGGTGTTCTCTGTGCCGGTCAAGGTCAGCATATTGCTGCCGGACTGATAAGTTGAAGGCAAATGGAACGAAAGCGTCTCAAAATTGTAGATATTTTGGGCGCTTATGCCCGAAGAAGCAAGATAAAGCTCATTACCCGTAAGCAAATCGCCGCCATTGGTGAGATTATAGCTATAACCGGCAGTGTCATTCCCGGTCAGGTAAACGCCGCCGCTAACCTCTCTTAATTGTGCCGGAAAGTAAATCGCAATCTTATTGCCGTTGGCATTGCCGGTGCTGCTCATGGTAATACCGCCATGCAGATAAACATTGCCGTTCCCCGAACCGCCGGTGAGCCGGATGGTATTATTGCTGGCATCGCCTGCGGCAGCAAAGCCGCCAATCAGCGTCAGCTTGCTGGATATACTGCCCCCGGAAACATCCACCAGATTATAGCTGGCATTGCCGGTACGGGAATAACCGCCGTAAACCAGCCCTTCGCCGGTGGTGGAGATAGAACCGCCGCTGATATTGACCGTATTGTAAAGGGCATTGCCTTTAAGCGTGTAGCCGCCATAAAATTCCGCATCCCCCTGCTCATACTCCGTGAACTTGGTTTCATAGACGCTTTCATCAGACGGAACAGCTGCCACCGCGCCCCCGGACAGGTTTACCGTATTGTAACGCGCATCCCCATCATCAGCCTTGCCACCCCAGATAAACGCCCGATAGCCGCCAATATTGCCGCCGCTCACGACCACCGTATTGTTATCGGTGTTGCCCGTTTCATAACCACGACCGCCGAAGATATAGATCCCCTTTTCAAAATCGCCGCCCGTAATTGTGACCGTATTCTTCACGGCATCACTGCCGCCATAACCAAGCCCTGCGGAAATATAGGTATAGCCCTGAAAAGTTCCGTCATTCACCGTAACAGAATTATCCGCAGCCACATGACCGCTCCCTGTGGCTTTGGCAGCATAAATGCCGGCTGCCTGCCATGTGCCGGATTCATTGATGAAATGACCATTATTGATGACAATGCTGTTGCCTGTGGCGCTGCCGCTGTTCTCCGTAAATCCTCCATAAAAATAGTTGGAGTATTTGTTGGTGCTTGACGCAGCCTCACCATTGACCGTGTAAGTACCGCCATTTATCGTCAGTTTGTTATTGGCAACCGTTCCGTCCTGTGTATAAGCGGTATAAAACCACTGATGACCGCCGTAATACTGATGATCGCTATCCAAAACCCAATTCACATTG
>DJYL01000229.1 GCA_002448495.1 Pseudoselenomonas ruminantium
CCTTGGAAATCATGCTCATCTTGAGGAAGGAGCAGAAGACAAAGGCATGGTCATCGAGTACGACCTGCTGCATCTGCAGGGCCAGCTGCGCACGCTTAGCGGGGTCAAATTCGCGGCTCAGCTGTGCTTCCAAAGCATCCAGTTTGGCACTCTGGTACTTGCCCTGATTCTTGGTGGCATTCCCGGCGGCAAACACCGTGAACCAGTATTCGGGGTCACCAGTAGGCGCCTGCACATTGGCCATGGCGTAGATATCCCAGCCCTTCACATCCTTGACTGCCTGATTGTTGTCCGCGGTGCAGTTGACTTCCACCTGCATGCCGATGTCCTTCAAGGTTGACTGGGCAGATTCTGCCAGCAGCGGCAGTTCCTGACGGCTCGGATAGGTCAGCCACTTGAGGACGAGCTTCTTGCCGTTCTTCTCGCGGATGCCATCACCATCCGTATCGACCCAGCCCGCAGCTTCAAGTACCTTCTTGGCACCTTCCGGGTCAAACTTTTCGGCTTTTACCTTATCGCCGCCGAAAGCCGGGCCTGCGGGGAAAACACCGTTAGCCGGGAAGCCGTTGCCATCCAAAAGTTTGGCCACGAAGTTTTCCTTGTCAATGCCCATGGAAATAGCCTGACGCACAGCCGGGTCAGCGCACACCGAATCCGGGTCGAAGTTCATCTTCCCAAAGAAGCAGCGGGAAGTAGAAATCTGCGAGATATTATACTTGTCATTGCGGAACAGCGGATAGCTTTCATAAGCCATGCCGTAAGCGGCCTGCACTTCACCAGACTGCAGGGCATTGGCGAGCGTATTGCCGTCCGTAATCGTGCGGATGGTAATCTTGTCGAGCTTCGGCGTGCCGCCCCAATAGTTTTCATTTTTCTTGAGTATCAGATGGTCATCCGTCTTGATATCCGTGGCAATATACGGGCCAGTACCGGCCACAATGCCTTTTTCAAAGCCAGCATCCACATCAATGATGCAGCCATAAGGGTCGCCGAGGTAGTTGAGGAGCGCTGGTTTCGGCTCCTTGGTTTTAATGATAAGCTCCTGCCCATTGGCCTCGATAGAAGCAATATTCAAATCCTGTGCCGCCCGCTTATTATTTGCAATCAGATGCTCAAAGCACTGCTTGACGGCTGCGGCATCCAGCGCACGGCCGCTGGAAAATTTCACACCATCACGCAAAGTGAACTTCCAGGTAAACTCGTCCACATTTTCCCATTTGACCGCCAGCCAGGGCTGAATCTCCATATTGTCGCTGTACTTAATCAGCGTTTCCCCGATACCATAACGGATGCAGGCCCAGCCCGCATAGGTGTTATGCGGATTTACATCCGGCTCCTCGTTGGAACTGTTAAAGGTCGTGTCACCGATGGTCAGCACCTTTTCACCAGTCTTGCTGGCTGTATCCGTGCCGCAGCCTGTAAGCACGCCGGCACTCAGGACTGCTCCCAATGCCAATGCCACTAATTTTTTCCATTTCATTTGTCAAAATCTCCTTCCTTTATGTAAAAAAATTCTACTGCCTCTGTTACAAAACGCTGTCAATCAGCTTTTTGGTATATGCTTGCTGCGGATTGTTGATAATCTCATCCGGGATGCCTTCCTCCACAATTTTGCCTTCGTGCATCACGATTACCCGGTCGCAAAAATCCTGCACGAGCGCAATGTCGTGACAGATAAAGAGATAGGCAATGCCCCGGTCTTCCTGCAGGCGGTTCAGCAAATCCAAGACCTCTGCCTGCACCGTCACATCGAGCGCCGAGGTCGCTTCGTCGAGAATGACCAGTTCCGGCTCGATAGCCAAGGCCCGGGCAATGGCCGCCCGCTGGCATTGGCCGCCGCTGACTTCATGCGGATATCGCTGAGCAAATTCCTCTCCCAGACCGCAGAGCGCCAGCAGATTTTTCGTCATCTCTGCCGCCTGACGTTTGCTTTTGCCATGATTCAGCAGGCTCTCGCTAATGCCATCCCCTAATGTACAGCGCGGGTCAAAACTGTCCACGGGATTTTGAAAGACCATCTGCATTCTGGTGTAGACCTCTTTGAGCTTCGCACCACCGGCATTCGTGATGTCCTCTCCGGCCAGCATAACCTGACCTGCCGTTGGTTCCAGCAAATGAGCAATCATACGGGCCACGGTGGTCTTGCCACTGCCACTTTCCCCGATAATGGCCAGCTTCTCACCTTTTTTCAAGGAGAAGGTAACATCATCCACCGCCACAATATCTTCCCCATCCTTGCGTGGAAAGACTTTTTTAAGATGCGCAGTTTGCAGTATCGTATCCATCCGCTGTCCGCCTCCTTAGCCTTGGCATTGCCGCCAAAAGTTTTTGCGTATAGGGCGACTGGGGATTTGCCAATATCTCCCCCGCCTTGCCATACTCCATCATTTCCCCTTGATGAAGCACCAGCATCTTGTCTGACATAGCCCGGACGACACCAATATTATGGGTCACGAGAATGATGGCTGTGCCAAAGAGTTTCCGCGCCAAAAGCATTTCCTCAATAACCTGCTTCTGCACGGTAACATCGAGTGCCGAAGTGGGTTCGTCGGCCAAGAGAAGCTTCGGTTTTAAGAGCATGGCGGCCGCCACGCCGACACGCTGCTGCATTCCTCCGGACAATTCAAAGGGATAGCTGTCCCAGATGCGCTCTGGCTCACTAAAGCCAAACTTCGTAAAGAGCGCACAGGCTTCTGCCTTTACGGCCACAGCGTTCTCATTTCCATGAGCCGCCATCATTTCCTTAATCTGCGCACCTACGGTACGGATGGGGCAGAAAGAATTGCCTGCCATCTGAAAAATCATGCCGATTTCCGTACCGCAGATTTTCTGCATTTCCTTGTCGCTGATATCCGGCAGGTCGAGTCCCTTGTAGTAAATATCGCCACGCGTCACCAGCCCATCCCGGCCAAGCATCCCCAAAGCAGCCTTAATCAGCGTAGACTTGCCGCTGCCACTTTCCCCGACGATGCCCAAAATCTCCCCTGCACCGAGGGAAAAACTTATATCGTGGACAGCTAGTTCCCCATTGTAGCTAATGTCCACATGTTCATAACGGATAATTTCTGACATATTATCTCCTGTTACTTTCTATTTTTCGGATCAAGATAATCGCGCACGGTGTCCCCCAGCAGATTGAAAATCATCACCGAGAAGAAAATCGCAAAGCCCGGGGATAGCGTCACCCATGGCTGCGTGGGCAAAAGATTGCGGGTATCGCTCATCATACTGCCCCATTCCGGAATGGGCGGCTTAGCCCCCAAACCAAGGAAAGAGAGTCCAGCCAGCTCCATCATCATCGTACCGATATCCAGCATGGCCGTCACCAGAATTGGCCCGGCGATATTGGGCAGTACATGTTTGCGGATAATCTTGCAGGTACCGCTGCCCGCCATTTTTGCAGCCTGCATGAAAGCAGCTGACTGCAAAGCCAAGGTCTGGCTGCGGGCCAGGCGCGCATATTTTGGCCAACTGATGGCCGCCAGGGCAAAGATGGCATTATGAACGCCGCCCCCTAAAACAGCCGCTACTGCCAAAGCAAATACCAACCCCGGGAAAGCCAAAAACATATCGGACATGCGCATGAGCAACGTGTCCACCCATTTTCCTGCCCAGGCACAGATAATACCGATAATGCTGCCAAAGACCGCAATAAAGCCCACGAGCAGCAAGGTGGAAAAGATACTGGTCTTGCTGCCGGCAATGACCCTTGATAACATATCCCGGCCATAACGGTCCGTGCCGAGCAAGTGTTCTGCCGAAGGAGCTGCCTTGGTCAAAGACATATCCTGCAGATAAGGGTCATAAGGGCAGAGATAGTCGCTGAAAAAGGAGGCCAGAATCAATAGAATGGCCAGCCCGCCAAAGAACCAGAGCTTGCGCTGCAGGCGATTTTGCCGTACATTCTGTACCCGGATGGTCGGGGTTATTGCCTGACTCATTTGGCATTCACCCCCAGACGGATACGCGGGTCAAGATGGTGGTATAGAAGGTCTGCCACCAAATTCACCAGAACATAGATAATGGCCATCCACATGACATAGGCCTGAATGATGGGATAGTCCCGCATGTTGATGGCATCCACGGCCAGTTTGCCTACCCCATCCCACATAAAGATGCTTTCGATAATGGCCGTACCTCCCAAAAGGCTGCCAATAGACAGCGCCAGCAAGGTCATAATCGTAAGCATCGAAGCCTTCATCACGTTTCTCCAGAGAATCACCTGCGCGCTTATACCCCGAGACTTCGCCCCGAGCACGTAATCCTTATTGAGTTCATCCAGCACCGCGCTGCGCACCTGCCGCAGATATTTAGCAGACATGGCAATCGCTAAAGTCAGGGTAGGCATAATGGCACTCCGAAAATCCGTACCGCTGGAAATGACCGGCAGCACGCCCAGCTGAATGCCCAAAAACTCCATCAAGAGCATCCCCACAAAGAAGTTCGGCATAGCATTGCCCAGGAAACTGCCGAAACGCAGCACAATATCCGCGATTTTATCATGGCGAACCGCCGCCAGTATTCCACAGGGCAGGGAAATCATCACCGTCAGGGCAATGGAAAGCGCCGTCAACAATAAGGTTGCCGGTAGTTTTTTCATAAAAGCCAGCAGCACATCCTCACCGGTCACATAGCTAATGCCCATATTGCCATGCAGCATGCCCCAGAGCCAGTTGATATACTGCTGAAAAAATGGCAGGTTCAGCCCCAAAGCCGCCTTCTTCTCATCAATGATTTCCTGCGCCACTTCCACGCCGCGGTTAGTATACATCTCCGTCACCGCATCACTGCCCGCCATATACATCAGCAAAAACGATAAAAATGTAATGCCAAACAAAATCGGTATCAGCTGGATAAAGCGTTTTACCGCGTAATTCATGCTTGCCATGACCTCCCCTTTTTTCTATAATAATCTATGATACATGATTTTTTTTTGAAAAATAAGCCCCCCAGGGGGTTATTCAGAACATTTTATCCCAATATAGCGTATAACATATATTTCATCCATATTATTGCCGGATTATTTTTTCTTTTTTTAGTAAAAATCCCCCCAGGGAGCTTGTGAACTTTTTACATAATTTTTATAATAACTATAAATAACATTCCCTTTTCCTTCGGTGGCTCGGTTGAATGGGGAAAGCACCCTATGCAGAAAACAACATCCCGTTTGTCCTCTGCAATAAATTAAGACGCCGTGCAGCAGCCTTCCTGCTATGCCCGGCGTCTTGTTTCATATCAGCGAAAAGGAGATTAAGCGTATGTACAATCCGAAATCCAGCAAAGCAGATGAATTCATCAATCACGAAGAAATTCTCGCCTCCCTTGCTTATGCAGACCAGCATAAAAACGATGCGAAACTCATCGATGCAATTCTCACTAAAGCACGGGAATGCAAAGGCTTGAATCATCGGGAAGCCTCCGTACTTCTTGCCTGCGACATTCCCGAAAAAAATGAGGAAATCTATCACCTGGCAGAAGAAATAAAAAAAGAATTCTACGGCAACCGCATTGTTCTTTTCGCCCCGCTTTACCTCTCCAATTATTGTATCAACGGCTGTATCTATTGCCCCTATCATGGCATCAATAAAAATATTCCCCGGGTAAAACTTACCCAGGAACAGGTCCGTGATGAAGTCATTGCTTTACAAGAAATGGGACACAAACGGCTGGCTATCGAAGCTGGTGAAGATCCGGTAAACAATCCCATCGAATACATCCTCGACTGCATTCATACCATTTATTCCGTCAAACATAAAAATGGCGCCATCCGCCGCGTCAATGTAAACATTGCCGCCACCACCGTAGAAAATTACCGCCGTCTGCACGAAGCCGGCATTGGCACCTATATCCTGTTTCAGGAAACCTATCATAAGGACTCCTATGAGGTACTTCATCCCACCGGCCCCAAACATGATTATGCCTACCATACGGAAGCGATGGACCGTGCCATGGAAGGCGGCATTGATGATGTGGGGCTGGGCGTTCTCTTTGGCTTGGATAAATACCGCTACGAATACGCCGGCCTCTTAATGCACGCAGAGCATCTGGAAGCCAAATTCGGCGTAGGGCCGCATACGATTTCCGTACCGCGAATATGCCCCGCTGACGATATCGATGTAAACACCTTCAGCAATGCCATTGACGATGACACCTTCGCCAAAATCGTCGCCTGCATCCGGATTGCCGTACCCTATACAGGCATGATTGTTTCCACCCGCGAGTCACAAAAATCCCGGGAGAGGGTTCTTCATCTGGGCATTTCCCAGATTTCCGGCGGCTCCCGTACCTCTGTAGGCGGTTACACGCAGGAAACACGCCCCGAAGATACCGTGCAGTTCGATGTATCCGATACCCGTTCACTGGACGAGGTGATGAAATGGCTGATTGATATGGACTACATTCCTTCCTTCTGTACAGCCTGCTATCGGGAAGGCCGCACCGGTGACCGGTTCATGTCCCTCTGCAAGGCCAAGCAGATTCAAAACTGCTGTCTGCCCAATGCACTGATGACGCTGAAGGAATATCTTGAAGATTACGCCTCCCCGGAAACCAGGGCTGCCGGCGAAAAGCTCATCGTGAAAAACATTCCCCGGGTAAGCAATCCTGCTGCGCAAAAAACATTACAAAAGCATTTACAGCAAATCGAACAGGGCGAACGGGATTTCCGTTTCTAAAAAAAACAGGCATAGCGAAGAGTAAATTCTCCGCTATGCCTGTTTTTCGTCATCCTGAAGTTCTTATTTGGTTTCCTTGATTTCATGCTTCGTCCACAGGGGATGATGTTCCTGCGCATACCGGGCATTGATTGTCCCGTCACCAAACATACTGCAGAACTCCGGCCAATTATAAATCCCCAGGGGAATATGCCCCCCTACAATGCACATGAACAGGAAAATGCCTACTACCAGATGGATGCGGTCAGCATAGAAAGCAATTTCCTTGGGCACCAGCGGCAGGGCGATATAGAGAACCAAGCCCGTCAATATCAGCAAAATCGTCCCCACCAGTACCATAACGCCCATCATTTTTTGACCGGAATTCAGCTTATTCATGGGCGGAACCTCATATTCGAGCAACAGCAATTTATGAATATAGCCCCCGGAAATTTTCATCCAGGCATAATCATCATCCGTCCAGGTGGTAATCTCCCGCCAAAAAGCAATCACCCGCCCGGGGCAAAGCAAAAAGAACAAAGCACAAGCGATAAATAAAACCATACCGCCAACGATATGCACCTGCATCGCCAGATTCATGCCGGCGTCCCCCAGGGGGCGGAAAAAAAGGATTAATCCGGTAAAACCTGCTGGCAAAAAGCTGAGCACCAGGCACCAGTGAAACAATCTTGTCGGCAATTTATGATGCAGGATACGCTCATTTCCCTTGAATTTTTTCATCATTCTCCCGCCTTTCTTACAAGATGCTGCGATCGACATAATGGGTATGGAACAACTCTTCAGCCAGCGGGCTCATGGGGTGAAAGTTAAGGCTCTTATACATATTCAACAGGCTTTGGTTGTTATGGCTCTGGCGTTTCGCCTGCTTCTCATCATCCTGATAAAGGCCAGCCGTACGCATTTTGATGTATTTCGTCCGGTCAACGATTAAATCGGTCATCGTATAAGCACCAGTCCAAAGGAAAGCGCTCACGACCCCCACAAAGCCCAAAAACTCCCGGCGGCTGATTTTCACACCTTTTTCTTCATAGGAATATCTTTTCATGGTGTACCTCCTACAACCACGGCAAAATTGCCTTAAACTTGCCCGTCCATGATGTTCCCATCGGATTTATGGGCTGACCGCCACCATTTACGCAGCCGCCCGGACAGTTCATGACTTCGATGAAATGATATGGCGAGCTCCCTGCCTTAATCTCCTTCAGCAAGGGTTCCACATTTTTGGTTCCATGAACGACTGCTATCTTCAGGGTGATTTCCTGGCCACCGTCCTTGAGCTTCAACGGAATTGATGCCGATTTCACTTCATCCAAACCACGCACAGGCTTATACGAGAGGTCGTCCATTTCCTGCCCCGTCAGTACATAGTAAGCCGTTCGCAGCGCGGCCTCCATCACACCGCCTGTGGCACCAAAAATCGTTCCGGCTCCGGTATATTCTGCCAAGGGATTGTCTTTTTCCTCGGCAGGCTGTACATTGCGGATATCAATATCCAACTTTTTGAGCAGTCTTGCCAAATCTCTGGTCGTCAGTACCACATCCGTATCCTGATAAGTCGCCGTATGCCCCTGTTTCTTCCAATAGTCAGCCGCCGCTGTAAATTCCGGCCGTGAAGCCTCCAGCTTCTTCGCCGTACACGGATAGACACCTACGCAGAAAATCTGTTCCGGCTCAACCTTCCAGATTTCTTTGGCACCATAGATTTTTGCCACCGGCCCTGCCATCCCCTGTGGCGATTTAGCCGACGAGAGATGCTGGCGCAAATCCGGATGGTATAGTTCCATATAACGCACCCATGCCGGACAGCAGGAAGTAAACTGGGGCAGCGGTCCCAATTCCTCGGCTACCGGTTTCTGCAGCACATATTTCTGTATTTTGTGGATGAGTTCCGTCCCCTCCTCCAAGATAGTGTTATCCGCAGCAAAATTGACATCCATGATTTTGAAGCCCGCCTGTTTCAGCGCGCCATACATCTGCCCGGTTATCAGCTTCCCGGGTTCCATCCCGAACTCCTCGCCGAGCGCCACACGCACAGCCGGCGCTACCGTTGCCACCACCGTTGTCCTGCCGTCCTGCAGTTTCTCAATCACCTGATCGACCACATCCGTAGTGTCCTCAATGGCACCAAAGGGACAATTCACCAGACACTGCCCGCATTGCAGGCAGCGCTCGCTGTTGATGCGGTGATTCGCTCCATAAGGGCCGTCAATAGCATCAGCCGGACAAAACGACTTGCAGGTGTCACAGCCCTTGCATTTCGACTCATCAATCCTGATGATGCTGGATAGTTCATTCTCCTGATAGGATTTTGGCATAATTACCTTACCTCCCCGTCCCTGAAAAAATATCAGTCCACAATCGTATCATTTTCTTTAGTCCATTCTAAAAAAAAACGAATATTCTCACAAGCTCCCCAGGGGGATATAGACTGCATATTTTTTCAACAAAAAACAGGACCATGCATAAGCACAGTCCTGTATGTTATCAGAACATGAAGCGGGCACGAGCAAAAAGCCAGGCTGGCATTCCGCCCGATATAACGATAAGCTGCATAAGCACCCCAGGTGCCGGGATTTTTGCGGTTAATGCCCTTGTAGTTCAGGCAAATGTTACCAGCCTTTGCATAATTATCAGCGTTGGAGTTTTGTGCATAAGCTCCTGCCAAACTGAAATTCTTATCAAACCGATAGTTGACACCTGCGGACCAGATGTTAAAGTTATCCTCATTGGCACTTACGCCTGTAATTCCTTTGAAACTATCCGAGGAAAAATGACGATAACCTAAGCCAGCAAAAACTTTTCCGGAATTATAGTTAAACTGTATGCCCTGATAATCCGCAGCATTATTTTTACTAACAGTGGAATTTCCTAAATTCCAGCGTCCGTATTTCAACACTGTTTTGAGTTTTTTGCCAAATGTCAGCTGTCCCCCTGAGAAGAAGTCATCCACAACCAAGCCTTCATCATTGGTACTGGTCAATGGCATCTTACCTGCGGCAACCGTGAAGTTTTTGTATGCGCCTTCTGCATAAATATAGGTCAAGGTTGCATTCGTAGTAGTATCATTCTTCATGTCATTGCGGGCAGTGATACGCGCTTTAACATGCCAATGGTCATTTACTTCAGCAGTCGGGAACAGACGCAGTTCTGCACGATTGTGACTACCATCTACACTGCCTTCATTGTTTGTTCTTTGGAAAATATAACGCAATTCCCCGGTCCATTTCAGCATGTCGGCATTCCGCTCCAAATTAGAAACTCGCACGCCAAGATTATTTAACTCCTCAGCAAATTCTGCTGCTAATTTGTCCACGATTGCTTTATCAGCACCGGCAGTATTTTTAGCCATGGCTTTGGCCACCATCTGCGCCATTTCATAGCGGGTTATGTTGCGATTGCCCTTAAAAGAACCATCACCATAACCTTCGATAACTCCATCAAAAGATACTCATTTAGGATACCATACTATCCTTCTGAAAATAAGTCCCCTAGAGGGATAAAATAAAAACAGATGGTGAAGTTATGGTTGCTTTCACCATCTGTTTCTCCAAAACTAGAATTTCACATAGGCCCTCAATTTGTCAAAATCAATATAAGTCTCTGCCTCAGGATGACGTGCAAGGTAATCCTGATGTTCAGCCTCTGCTGGCTGAAAGTTTTCCAAGGGTGCCGCTATAGCACATAATTTTCGCGCCAGCTTGGGATTGCTGTTGGGGTCATTCACCGTCAGTCCGGCATTGCCCACAACGGGCGCTTTACCGCGATTTGCGATAAAGTTCAGATGCAGCTGCACCTGCGGTTCATCTTCGGCTGAGGCGTAGAAAACTCCCGCCCGGTACATCTCCCCACGGGCCTTCCCCTGACCATCGGGCACATAGGGATTGACCACGCCAAAGAGTAAATCCAGCAGCTGCGAAATATCCATCTTCTTGGGATTGTAGGTGACTTCCACGCCCATATAGGCTTTGACTTCACCTGCAACAATCTCTGCGTAGGCTGTATCCCTTTCCCCATTGATATAGCCTGTGCAGGTTGACACCACACCCGGTACATGAGCAAATACTTCCTGCAGTTCATGAAAATCCCCGCCGGAAAAATAGATTTTCTTCGTATATACGACACTCACCTCTTTTCCTGCTCGGGATGAAAGATATCCACCTGACGATGCGCCGCCCGCTCCACATCAAAGAGCTTCACGAGCTCGGCCACCGCCTGCGTGGGCGAAATCGTGCCGTCGAGCACGGCCTCACGCACCTCCGGCATTCTCCCCGTAATCACCGGGTCTTCAAAGAACAGATTGTGCAGATGCTCGTCAATCATGCTGTGCATCCAGTCCAAAAGCTGGCCGTCACGGCGTTTATGCCAAATCCCACTCTTTTGCGTATTTTCCCGAAAGCCCTTGATGACTTCCCAGAGTTCTTTTAAGCCCGTCTTTTCGAGAGCCGAACACATATAGGCATGCGTTGGCCAGCCCGGAGTTGCCGGGCGAATGTATTCGAGCATTCGCTCATACTGGCCCCGCGATACCTTCGCCTTGACCAAATTATCCCCATCGGCCTTGTTGACGACAATGGCATCGGCCAGTTCCATAATCCCCTTCTTGATGCCCTGCAATTCATCCCCGGCGCCGGTGAGCACCACGAGCAGGAAGAAGTCCACCATCGAGCGCACGGTGGTTTCTGACTGGCCCACCCCAACGGTCTCAATGATAATCACATCATAACCTGCTGCCTCGCACATCAACATGGTTTCGCGGCTCTTGCGGGCAACGCCCCCCAGCGTCCCGCCTGCCGGTGAAGGGCGGATAAAGGCTTCCCGCCGCCGTGACAGGGTCCCCATCCGGGTCTTATCCCCCAGTATAGAGCCCTTGGTGACGGAACTTGTCGGGTCAACGGTCAGCACCGCGACCTTATGCCCCGCATCGCAGAGCATATTGCCGAAGGCTTCAATCATGGTGCTTTTGCCCGCTCCCGGCACACCGGTAATGCCAATGCGCAGAGCGCTCCCCGTATGCGGCAGCAACCGTTGCAGCACCCTTTGCGCCTTGGCAAAGTGGCGGGGGCTGTTGCTTTCAATC
>DJYL01000068.1 GCA_002448495.1 Pseudoselenomonas ruminantium
ATATGGCATTGATTCCCATAGGGCCTATCGGTTGCAGCTTTGCTGTGAGGAACTGATTTACAGTTATTTTGACCATAGTTATCCGCAACAGGATGAAGTGGATATAAAAATAGCCATCACCTATGCCCAGACCAATGATAACATTGAAATTGAACTGATAGGTGGTGGCTTAGCCTACGATATCCTTGCAGAGTCTGCGAATGATGAAAGCATGACGAATTTGGGGGCAGACATCATTCGCAATACAGCAAAATTGAGTTCGTATGACTATCAGCAGGGGAAAAATATCGTGAAGATTACGTTGTAATTATACGGTGTGAAGATTCCAGCCATGGTGCAGCGGCCCTGCGCCACTGCCTAGATTGAGGCCGGCTTGCAGGGCGCCCGTGATATAGGCCTTAGCGTTCTTTATGGCAGTAGTTAGTTCCTGAGCTTTGGCCAGATTGCTGGCAATGGCAGAGGACAGGGTACAGCCGGTGCCGTGGGTGTTGGGATTGTCGATATGTTCGCCTTTCAGCCACAGGGAGCCGTCTGCGGTATAGAGCAGGTCGTCGGCATCTTGCAGGCAGTGGCCGCCTTTGCAGAGTACATTGCAGCCGTAAGTTTCGTAAAGTTTTTGGGCGGCTAGTATCATATCTTCGTGGCTCTTGATTTCCATACCAGCCAAAACCTCGGCTTCCATGAGATTGGGGGTAATGACTGTGGCCAGCGGCAGGAGTTGTTCCTTCAATGCCGAGATGGCGTCTTCATTCAGCAGCCTTGCTCCGCTGGTGGCCACCATTACGGGGTCGACCACGATGTTTTTCGCGTGATACGCTTTGAGCTTAGCGGTGATAACCGCAATCAGTTCGCTGTCAAAGACCATGCCGGTCTTGATGGCATCCGGGAAAATATCGGTAAAGACGCTGTCCAATTGTGCAGCAAGCATTTCCGGCGCGGTCCTTGCTACTGCCGTGACACCCGTGGTATTTTGCGCAGTCAGGGCAGTGATGGCGCTCATGCCGTAGACGCCGCTCGCAAGCATGGTCTTGAGGTCAGCCTGAATGCCTGCCCCGCCACTGGAGTCGCTGCCGGCAATGGTCAGGACGGTTTTGAGTTCGCATTTGTTTACCATAATCAAAGCTCCTTTGCAATAAGCTGCCGCAAATTCGCGGCGGCTTTTTTGATGTCCTCTTGGGCAAAGATGGCGGATACCACGGCGGCGCTAGCAATGCCCGTGTCGGAAAGCTGGGCGATATTATCTGCGCTAATGCCGCCAATGGCCACTACGGGAATATCCACAGCGGCTGTAATGGCTTTCAGCGTATCAAGAGGGACTTCGACGGCATCGGTCTTGGTGCCGGTGGGAAAGACGGCGCCTACACCTAAATAGTCAGCGCCGTCCTGGCAGGCGGCAACAGCCTGCTTAATGGTTTGGGCCGATACGCCGAGAATTTTATCCGGCCCTAAAAGCTGACGAGCCTTGGCGGCGGGCATATCGTTTTGGCCGATATGGAGGCCGTCGGCATCACAGGCCAGAGCAATGTCCAGATTATCGTCCACGATAAAGGGAACATGGTAGCTTTGGCAGAGTGTCTTTATTTCCTTGGCGGTGCGTAAAAATTCATCAAAGGGCAGCTGCTTTTCTCGCAGCTGTACACAGGTCACGCCGCCGGCCAGAGCTTTTTCTACGGCTGTGGCAAGGGTACTGTCCTTGAGCCAGCGGCTGTCGGTGACGGCGTAGAGCTGCAAAGCGGCGGCGGTAATATTAGCGGATTTCATATTTTGCCCCCTTATTCAGTTCTGCAGCCGTCAGGTGACAGATGGTGTCGATTATGCGGCTGCGGCAGGCGGCGTTGCCTTCGTGAGCGAGGAGATGCTTATGGGCAATCTCACCGGCCAGCCCCATAGCGATAACAGCAGTGGCGGCGGCTGCCAAAGGTTTAGTCTTATTGGCGGCAATGCAGGCGGCAACGAGGGCTGAACACTGACAGCCTGTGCCGGTAATACGGCTCATTTCCGGACGGCCGTTGCGGATAATATAGCATTGTCTGGTGTCGGCGACTAAATCAATGGCTCCCGTGATGGCCACAATGGTGTTTAACTTATGGGCGGTCTGTTTGGCAAATTCGCAGGAAGCCGCGAGGTTTTCCTCGGTTACGCTGTCCACAGCGGCGGCATCTACGCCCTTCGTGTTGCCCGTGCCATGAATCAAGGTCTTGACTTCGGAGATATTGCCCCGCACGCAGGTAACGCTGCCGGTCTGCAAAATATCCAGAGCGGTCTGTGTGCGCAGGCGCGTGGCACCAGCCCCCACAGGGTCAAGGATAACGGGATGGTTTAGCTCACCGGACCTGCGGGCGGCGCTCAGCATGGCAGGGATGGTGCGCTGGTTGAGCGTGCCGATATTCAGGCACAGCCCTGAGGCCAGCTGGGTGATTTCGGCGACTTCTTCGGCATCGTCAGCCATAACGGGGCTTGCCCCGCAGGCCAAGGTGATATTGGCCACATCATTTACCGTCACATAATTGGTGATGTGATGAATCAGCGGCGTAGTTTTGCGAATGTTTTCCCAGGTGTTAAACAAGTTGATTCCTCCTTCAGCTGGAGGGAAAAGGGCAAACGAAAAGGACTATCCAATTTTTGGATAGTCCCGAAAAAACGTTATTCCTACTTCCCTACGTTGGCATTATCCAAATCAGGTGCGGTCGAAGTGCATAACTTCCTCTCAGCCCGTCTGCGAGCTCCCGTGTATGTGATTGTTACTCTTTTACTCTAATCGAATAGGTAAATTTTGTCAATATCAGAAGAATAATATCAGCGTTACCGCAATGTTGACCACTGTCGCCACGACTATGGGGATGAAGGTGCGTTTTGCCAAATCCATCGGGGAAAGGCCTGCGGCACCGGCTACAACAATCATGACGGCGGCGATTGGGGAGAGGGAACGTGCCAGATTGGACACGAAGTTCATGGGCAGTACCAGAAGCACAGGGGCAATGCCGGAAAGCGCCGCCACTTTTGGTGCGAGCGGCACGAAGGCGAAGAATGTGGCGTTGCCGCTGCCGGTAATGAGGGTGGCGGCAATGATGATGGATACGAAGACGAACATCATGCCGATACCGCCAAGGCCGGCGTTTTGGGCGCTTTCTATCAACGTGTCAATGGCGCCGAGGGAGATAAGACCCTTGGAGAAGGTTTCGGCAGCGACCACGAGGGTCACAACCGTAGCCATCTGCAGGCCCATGCCGTTCCAGAAGGCGCCGATATCCTTGCAGGCTTTAAGCCCGTCACGATGACGCAGGAATTCAATGAGCATGGTCAGGAAAATACTGATTAAGGTAGCCAGACTGATGTCCATTTTGATGCCAGTGTTTTCGTTAAGGCCGAAGAACAGCACCAACAGCAGGGGGAGCATGGGCAGCAGAGCATAGAAGGAAGGCACAGCCGGCGTTTCCTGTGCTTTGGCCTGTTCTGCGGTTACGGCAGCGGATACGTCTTTGCCTGCCATTTCGTCCGGATTTTTCACATCCAGATGCTTCTGGACAAAGAAGTGCGAGATAGCCAAAGCGGCGATGGTGCACAGGCCAACCGGTACCTGATACTGCATAAAGTAGGGTACGATTTCCATGCCGATAAGTTCAGCGGCAAAGATGTTGTCGGCACCGGCAGGCCCCCAGCCGGGAGCGGAAGTGGTGGCGATAACGGCGCAGGCGGCAATGCGGCTGACGCCCAAGCGCACCAGCACCGGATACATGGTCACCATGAGCAAGAGGCCGAAGCCGGATGCGGAGCTGATGAACATGGCCAGAAAGTTGCCCAGAACAGAGGTCAAAGCCAGTACCACATAGGGATGGCCGAGCTTTTTCAGGGGCTTGATGGCAATGCGCACCAAAGCCGTGCTGGCACCGATGCTGTCCATGTATTTGGAGAAACCGCCAATCAGCATGATGATCATGCCGAGTTTTGCTGCCCGGCTGCTAAAGGCCAGACTGATGGACTGGATGATATCCAGCCAAGGGGAACCGGTGGACTGCTTGGCCGGGAGAATTTCGCCCAGACCAAAGACGAGTGTCAGCACCATCATCACGATGCCGGCGGTAAAGAGTACAGGCTGCGCCGGGTACTTTTTGAGTACGAAGCGGGCAACCCAGGCCACCACAACGATGGCAATGAGAAGACCTAACATAAATAATACCTCCGAAAGTTAGCAGTGTTACAATAATCACTGAGTTGTTGTACATTGCTAACGCAATATTGTATTATCGAAAATTATTGTGAGATAATATCGAATAATACATAGTTATCATATAATAACTTATTGCTGACTGCAAGGGGAGATTTTGACTTGTTGTAGAACTCTACAAAAATGAATCAAATTCATTTTTCTCTTTTCAGCGGCGTTTTTTTTCGATATAATAGAAAACAGAATGAAATCTTAGGAACGGGGCGATGCGGTTATGGAAGAAAAAATGGGCCGTCGGGAACGGAAGAAGATGTTATCCCGGCAGGCAATTCTGGATGCAGCGGTTGTGGTGTTCAGCAGAAAGGGCTTTCGTGAGGCCTCCATTGCGGATATTATGAACGGCGCAGATTTGGGTACGGGGACTTTTTACAATTACTTCCAGTCCAAGGAAGAACTGCTGGTACATCTTTTGGGACGGCTGGTGACGGATGTGAACGACACCATCAGGGAACTGCGGGAGGATGGACGGCCCGCCTGTGAGCTCCTGTCTGTGGCCTGCATGCTGACGGCGAAGTTTTTGGACGAAAACCGCTATGTGCTGCCCCTGTTTTTAGCGGCGGCGGATCATTCGGGTCTGCCGGAGGATGCCGAGGAGCGGAAGAAAGTACCGACTCCGGGCTTTAAGCCCTTGTTTGAGCGGATTTTACGGGAGGGGCAGGAAGCCGGCGAGGTGCGCGATGACGTGCCGGTGGAGCTTATTGCTGAGATGTTTCATTCCATTTATCAGGCCACGGCGTTCAGCAAGCTGGCGATTTCCTTTCAGGAAAATGTGGCGATGAAAATGCGGCTGCTCTTGGATGGGATTAAGAAGCAGCCGGAATAATGTGTATTGTGTTTTAGGAGAAGGTTTAGATGATTAGTGTAACGAAGCTGTTATTTGCGCGGGAGTATTACGGGGATAATCTGCGCTATACGAAAAATGCCCACACGATGCGAAATGGAGCGGCTGAAGGCATGGGGCCGGTGGTGGTCTGGAATTCCACGAAAACCTGCAATCTCAAGTGCATGCACTGCTATATGCAGTCGGATGCGCAGAAGTACAAAGATGAGCTGACGACAGAGGAGGCCAAAAAGTTTATCGACGATTTGGCTGATTTTCATGTGCCGGTGCTGTTGTTCTCCGGCGGGGAGCCGTTGATTCGTCCGGACTTTTTCGAGTTGGCAGAATACGCGCAGAAAAAGGGCGTAAGGCCAACCCTTTCCACGAACGGCACCTTGATTACGAGGGAAGTTGCCCAACGCATCAAGGATATCGGCGTGGGCTATGTGGGCATTTCGCTGGATGGACTTAAAGATGTCAACGACAAGTTCCGCGGTGTGGAGGGGGCTTATGAAAAGGCCATGCAGGGCATTGAAAACTGTGTGGCTGTGGGTCAGCGCGTGGGGCTGCGCTTTACCATCAATCATCACAATATTGAGGAACTGGATAACATCTTCGATTTCATTGAGGAAAAGGGCATTAACCGCGTATGCTTCTATCATCTCGTGTACTCCGGCCGCGGGGAAAAGATGGTCAATCAGGACGTTACGCCGGAGCAGTCCCGCAAGGCGATGGACACGATTATCCGCCGTACCCGCGATTTTGAGGAACGGGGGCTGGAAAAGGAAATCCTCACGGTGGACAATCACTGTGACGGTGTCTATATGTATCTGAAGGCACTGGCCGAAGGGCGTGATGAAACGGCGGCGCAGATTAAAAAATACATTTCCATGAACGGCGGCAACCGCTCCGGCATTGCCTTTGGCGAGGTTGACCCCTTGGGCTATGTACATCCCGACCAGTTCACCCAGCATCATACCTTTGGCAATGTGCGGGAGAGAAAATTCGGCGATATTTGGACGGATGTTTCGCAAAGCCCGATTCTGGCCGGCTTAAAGGATAGAAAGCCGCTGCTCAAAGGCCGCTGTGCCAAGTGTAAATTCCTCGACAATTGCAACGGCAACTTCCGCACGCGGGCTGAAGCGGTTACGGGCGACTTTTGGGAGTCTGACCCATCCTGCTATCTGACCGATGAAGAAATCGGCATCAAGTAAGGGGGCGGGCTGTATGAAAATCGTATCCTGGAATACTACGAATAACTGCAATATGTACTGTGCGCATTGCTATCGTGATGCCGGCTGCAAGGCGGAGGACGAACTCTCCACGGAAGAAGCGAAGAAACTCCTGCGGGAAATCGCCAAAGCCGGTTTCAAAATCATGATTTTCTCTGGCGGCGAACCGCTGACCCGTCCCGATATTGTGGAACTCGTGAAATATGCGTCCGACTTAGGTCTGTTCCCTGTGTTTGGCACCAATGGCACGCTGATTACGCTCGAAATGGCGAAAGCCTTGAAGGAGGCCGGGGCGCGGGGCATGGGCATTTCGCTGGATTCGCTGGACAAGGAAAAGCACGACAAATTCCGCGCCTATCCCGGTGGCTGGGACGGCGCGGTGCAGGGCATGAAGAACTGCCGCGAAGTCGGCCTGCCGTTCCAGATTCATACGACGGTGATGGACTGGAATCAGCATGAGCTGGAGGCCATGACGGATTTTGCCGTGGAAATCGGGGCCAAAGCGCATCATTTCTTCTTTCTTGTACCGACAGGCAGGGCGGCGACCATTGAGGAAGAATCCCTGCGGGCAGAGCAGTATGAAGATGTGCTGACGCGCATTATGAAGAAACAGCAGGAAGTGGATATTGAGTTAAAGCCGACCTGCGCTCCGCAGTTCCTGCGCATTGCTGACCAGTTAGGCGTAAAGACGAGATTCCATCGCGGGTG
>DJYL01000090.1 GCA_002448495.1 Pseudoselenomonas ruminantium
GCCGCCAATATAAAGCTATCCAATGTAATGCCTCACTATCTAAACCTAAATCACAGCAAATCAATAATCTTTTCCATAGCCATGCCGCGGGAACCCTTAAAGAGCATGGTATCGCCGGGCTGCAGCAGCTCATGGAGTTTTTCTGCCGCTGCTTCGTGGCTGGCGCAGCGGTAAACTGCCGTCATGCCCTTGTTTTCGGCACCTTTGGCGATAAATTCGCCCATTTCGCCGCGCGTAATGAGTGCCGTGAACCCATGTTCCGCCACTTCCTCACCCACATGCAGATGTGCTTCCTCCGATACACTGCCCAATTCGAGCATATCGCCGAGCACGGCAATCTTGCGGCCCTTTGCCAGTTCCGACAGGGTATTGATAGCCGCCGTCATCGACATGGGGCTGGCATTATAGGCATCGTTTACCACGTTCCACTCTTTAACCTTTTGCAGTTCAAAGCGCATCTTCGTGGCTTCAAGATGGGAAAGACCTTCGCGCACCTCAGCGGGTGTCAGTCCCATGGCAAAACCTGCAGCAATGGCGGCCAGCGTATTGTAGACATTATGACGGCCTACCATATTGACTTCATATTCATGGCGCTCATTGGCGTAGGTCACCATGAACTTCGTCACATTGCCTTCCGTATGAATGGCCTCGCCCTTGACATCGGCATCCTGTTCCAGACCGAAGGTGATGACCTTTACGCCATCCTTAACCGCCGCACGCATACCAGCCACATATTTATTATCGGCATTTAAAATAACCGTGCCGCCGGCGGGAATCGCCTCCACGAGTTCCTGCTTGGCCTTGGCGATATTTTCCAAAGAGCCCAGAAGTTCCATATGGGTTTCGCCCACATTGGTCACAATGCCAATCTGCGGTGCTGCAATCGGCGCGAGCGCCTCAATCTGATGGAAACCGCGCATGCCGATTTCCACGACAGCGGCCGTATGTTCTGCTTTTAGTCCCAGCAGGGTCAGCGGCAGGCCGATTTCGTTGTTGAAGTTGGCCTGCGTCTTGAGCACTGCGCCCTTGGCCGACAGCACAGCCGCCGTCAAATCCTTCGTCGTAGTCTTGCCGTTGGAACCGGTAATCGCCACCACGGGGATTTGCGGGAACTTTTCGCGCCATGCCTTGGCAATCTGCTGATACGCCAGCAGGGTATCCATCACCTGCAAAACCGTGCCCTGACATTTTTCCAGCTGCTTTTCGTCACAGGCTTCGCTGACCACTACACCGGCTGCGCCCTTTTCCAAAGCCTCAGCCGCAAAATCCTCACCGTTAAAGCGCTCGCCCTTGAGTGCCACAAAGAGCACACCTGCGCTGATTTTGCGCGTATCGGTAACGACTGCGGCAAAATCCTGTTTTTCTTCCTGATATACTTTGGCATCCGTCGCCGCCACAATTTCTTTTAGTGTAAACATCAGTTCTGCTCCTTTTTTGCCGCTACTGCCTCACGGGCAACCTCTTTATCGTCAAAATGAATGGTCTTGTCACGCAGGATTTGATAATCCTCATGCCCCTTGCCCAGAATAATCACAATATCGTCCGTTTCCGCCAGTTCCACAGCGCGGAAGATGGCCTCACGCCTGTCGATAATACATTCATGGTGCTTGTCTCCAATCGTTTTCCTCACGCCTGCTTCGACTTCGCTCAGGATAAAAGCCGGGTCTTCACTGCGCGGATTATCCGAAGTCGCGATAACCACATCCGCAAGTTTTGCCGCGAGTCTGCCCATAATCGGCCGCTTCGTACGGTCGCGGTCGCCGCCGCAGCCAAACACGGCGATAATCTTCTTTCTGGCAATACGGCGCGCCGTATTCAGCACATTTTCCACCCCGTCCGGCGTATGGGCGTAATCCACGATAATGGAGAAATCCTGTCCGGCCTTCACCAGTTCAAACCGTCCGGGAACGCTGGTGAAATTCGTCAAGGCGTTTTTAATCACTGCGGGGTCAATCTTCTCGGCGATGGCAGCGCCTACGGCAGCCATGACATTATACACATTGAAGATACCCGTAATGTGCAGTTTCAGCGCCATTTCCCCCAGAAAATCCTCCGTCAGGGTGAAATTTGCGCCGCTGGCCAGCACCTCCACATTTGTCGCCTGCAAGGCAGCCTGATGTTCCATACCATAGGTCAGATGACGGCACTTTGCATGCTCCAGCATGGTCTTGCCGGCTTCATCATCGGCATTGACCACCGCCGTCTTATTTTCCTTAACGCCTTTCTGCCCCAAAAGGTCAAATAGTTTCGCCTTGGCCAGCTTATAGTTTTCCAACGTCTTATGATAATCCAGATGATCCTGCGTAAGATTGGAGAACACCGCCGTATCAAATTCGATACCGGCCACGCGGTTCTGGTCAAGGGCATGGGAGGAAACTTCCATCACCACATAATCCATGCCCTTGTCCCGCATGATGGCCAGCGTGTGCTGCAGTTCCACCACATCCGGGGTCGTGTTATGAATGGGGAATACTTCTTCCTCCATCATAATCTGAATGGTGCCGATAAGCCCGACCTTGTAACCGGCCTCGCGCAAAATCGCCCGGATAAGATAGCTGGTCGTGGTCTTGCCATTGGTGCCCGTAATGCCGATTACCCGCATCTTCTGTGCAGGATAGTCATGGAAAAACGGCACAATCGTATCCAACGCTGTTTTGAGTTCCGGCACCTGCAGTACCGCCATGCCTTCCGGCACAGCTGCCTCAGCGGCCTTGCGCGTGGTCAAAATGGCCTTTGCGCCCTTTTCCATAGCCTGCGGAATAAACTTATGCCCATCCACATGGAAACCGGCAATGCACACAAACAATGTGCCCTCACCGGCCTTACGGGAATCATGTTCAATCCCTGTAATTTCTATATTGCCATCGCCTGTAATTACAGAACCTTCCACGAGTTCTGCTAACTGCGCTAAAGTCTTCATATATATCCTCCCTCGCCTGATAATGCGAACCGTTTTTTATTATAACGCCATAATAAACATTTTACCATAGCAAAAAAAAATTACAGGATTTTTCTACTTAAACCCTGTAATTTTTACTTTTATGCTCATATTTTATTTCTCACTGCTAAAATATGTCTGTCGCGGCACTTCCATTCCCAACTGATCCTGCGCGATAGCCTTGATTCTGTCCGGTGACTTCAGTTTGGCAATCTCGATTTTCAGCCGTTCATTCTCCTGTTCCAGCTGGTCAGCCTGCTGCTGCAGGGCAACCAATTCATAGCCGCGGCTGGCACTGATGCCGCTGCCTACCGTAACCAAAAGAGCCAATACCGTCATGGTCAGGAACAGAAGCTGCCCATGCGAGCGCAGCCTTGTGTCCAGAACCGTCTTAAACAGCGGTTCCACCGGGGCCTTGCGCAATTCCTGTTCCTCAGGAGTAAGAACGCGCTGCTCCTCCGCATAATATTCTTCCTGTCTGGCCAGCATGGTCATCTGCCTCCTTTCTCATTCAACGGTAATTTTTCCGCTATACGCAGTTTCGCACTCTTGGAGCGGGAATTTTTCTCCAATTCATCAGCAGCTGCCTGAATGGGCTTGCCGAGTATCTTTATCTCCGGCTGATGATTGCACATACAAACCGGCAGTTCCGGCGGGCAGATACACCCACGGGAAAGTTCCTTCAAGACCGTCTTGGCAATCCGGTCTTCCAGCGAATGGAACGTGATAATGGCAATGCGCCCGCCCGGCTTCAAGTGACTCACCGCCGTACGGAAAGCCGTTTCCAAAATGCCCAGCTCGTCATTGACCTCAATGCGAATGGCCTGAAAGACCCGCTTTGCCGGATGGCCGCCCGCGGCCTGCCGCACTGCCTTGGGCACGGCCTTGCAGATAATGTCTACAAGTTCCCCGGTAGTCTCAATCGGCTTATTTGCCCGCTCCTTAACGATAAACTGCGCAATACGCTTGCTCCAGCGTTCCTCGCCGTACTCCTTAAAGATGCGGTTCAGTTCTTTTTCCTCATAGCTGTTCACCACATCATAAGCGCTGAACCCGGCCTCGGGATTCATACGCATATCCAGCGGCGCATCCTGTATGTAGGAAAACCCCCGCTCTGCCGTATCAATCTGATGGGAGGAAACGCCCAAATCAAAAACCACACCATCCACAAGCGGAGCATTCTCCTCCACAAGAATCTGCTCCAGATTGCGGAAGTTGTTGTGAACGATATCCACCCGGCACTTGGCCTCTTTAAGCCGTTCCGATGCCGCACGGATAGCCGCCGCATCCTGGTCAATACCGATAAGCCGCCCCTGTTCCGTAAGCAGTGACGCAATGCGGCTGGAATGACCGCCGCCTCCCAATGTACAGTCCACATAAGTTCCGTCTTTAGTTGTCACGAGACCTTTTACCGTCTCCTCCAGCATCACGCTGATATGATGAAACTCCATGCTCCCTGTAATCCTTTCACGTTTATTATATTCCCAGTTCTGCCAATGAAGCAGCAATCGCCGTAACATCCGGCTCCACTTCGCCATTATAGGTATTCCAATTCTCTTTGCTCCATACCTCGATGCGGTTGTCTACACCGGTCAGGATAACATCCTGCTTCAAGGCAATCTGTGCGTGGTTCCGTAGATTGGCAGGAATGAGAAAACGCCCCTGCTTGTCGCATTCGAGTGTACGTGCCCCGGAGAAGAAAAAGCGGTTCACTGCCCTTGCCTCGGGCTTGGAAAGCGGCAGAGAACGGAGTTTTCCCGCCAGCTCCTCCCAAGCCTGCTGGCCGTAGAGAAACAGACACTTATCGAAACCCTTGGTGATGATAAAGGTAACGCCCAATTCCTGACGAAAATCCGCCGGCAGGATGATACGCCCCTTCGCGTCAATGGAGTGGGTATATTCCCCCATAAACATCCTGCCTCACCACCTTTGCCACATTTTCTACCACAATCTACCACTTTTCCCCACTTTGCTTCTTTTATTTTATAGCATATCCACACGAATAGCAAGACTTGCTTGCAGACAACCAAAAATACTTCCGTGATATGTTCGATACACAAAGGCAATTAAACGGCATAAAAGCCCGTGGGGCTGGTGATGTTTTTCCG
>DJYL01000182.1 GCA_002448495.1 Pseudoselenomonas ruminantium
TTTATTGCCACGTATTTGCTGGGCTTTGATGACCCGGCGGAAGAAAGGGAGTCATAATTTTTCCATGCTGGATTTGCAAAAAATAAGTACCGAGCGCCGCAATCCTGCAAGCGCCCATATTGATGAACTGCCCACTGTAGAGATGCTGCGGATTATCAACGAGGAAGATAAAAAGGTCGCCTTGGCGGTCGAAAAAATCCTGCCGGAAATCGCTAAGGCGGTAGACATCATCACCGACAGGCTGACAAAGGGCGGGCGGCTCTTTTACTTGGGAGCCGGCACTTCCGGGCGGCTGGGCATATTGGATGCTTCGGAATGCCCGCCGACCTATGGCGTGGACCCGGAACTGGTACAGGGCGTTATCGCGGGCGGCACGCCTGCCATCTTCAAGGCACAGGAAGGTGCCGAGGACAGTAGGGAGCTTGCCTGTAAGGATTTGGCGGACAGAGGCTTTACCGCTGCTGATGTGCTGGTGGGCATTGCCGCCTCCGGCCGCACGCCCTATGTGATTGGCGGTCTGCAATATGCCCGTAAACTCGGTGCAGCGACGATTGCGTTGGCCTGCTCGGCCAATGCCGCGATTGCCGAATTTGCAGACATTGCCCTGCTGCCCGTGACGGGGGCAGAAGTCGTGACGGGTTCTACCCGCATGAAAGCCGGTACGGCGCAAAAACTCGTGCTCAATATGCTCTCCACAGGTACCATGATTAAACTCGGCAAGGTCTACGGCAATCTGATGGTGGATGTCAAAACCTCCAACAAGAAACTGGAGGAGCGCGCGAAAAATATCGTTATGGAAGCCACGGGCTGCAGCCGGGAAGAAAGCATAGCGGCACTTGCAGAAGCGAAAGGCAATGCCAAACTGGCAATCTTTATCCACCTCACTGGGGCGGATTATGTGGAAGGAAAGACGGCACTTGCTGAAGCTGACGGCCATCTGGCCCAGGCCTTAAAGAGCAGGAGGTAAGCGGATGGAAAACGGTATTTCCCTTTATCCCGGATTGGACAATACGCTGACAGAAAATCTGCAGCTTCTTGAGCAGGCGGCTAGGTGCGGTATTCACCGGGTCTTTACATCCCTGCATATTCCGGAAACCGATGTGGCGGTTTTGAAAAAAGAGCTGGCTGCGATTCTGGAAGCGGCGAGAAAATATGGAATGGAGATTATCTCGGATGTTTCGCCCCGGACACTTTCCATGCTCGATATGCCGAAATTTGACATGTCAACTTTTCAGCAGTTGGGCATTACCACCCTGCGGCTCGATTATGGTTATGAGGCGGCGCAGATTGCGGAATTTAGTCATAATGAACTGGGCATCCGTCTGCAGTTAAACGCCAGCACCATTACGGAAAAGGTTTTGTCCGAGCTGCAGGCAGCCGGTGTGGACTTTTCCCATTTGGATGCTTTGCATAATTTCTATCCCCGCCGTGGGACAGGGCTTAGTGAGGCGGCTTTGTGCCGGAAAAATGCCCTGTTGAAGCAATATGGCATCAAGGTGGGAGCTTTCGTGCCGAGTCAGGGAAAACAGCGGGGGCCGCTCTTTGAGGGCCTGCCCACATTGGAAGCGCACCGCCTCTGGCATACGGATAGGGCGGCCCGCCATCTGGCAGCGCTCGGTGTCGCTTCCGTATTCCTTAGCGACAGTCTGCCCCTGCCGGAGGAATTGGCAACGGTGGGGAAATTGCACGAGGATGAAGTGGTGGTAGAAGCCCAACTGCTCACTGGCGATAAAATTCAGCAGGAACTGCTGAACCATACTTTCACAGCGCGTGAGGACGAAGCCCGTGATGCCATCCGCGCGCAGGAAAGCCGGGGGCTTCTGCGGGGAGCCGTAGAGCCGGAACGCAACAAAGAACGGCGGCGTGGAGCCATCACCATTGATAACAGGGATTATCTGCGCTATATGGGCGAACTGGAAATCATCAAAAAATCCCAGCCCGCCGATAAGCGGGTCAACGTGGTGGGTAGAGTCAGCGAGTGTGAACTCTTTATGCTCAAATACATCACACCAGGGAGAAAATTTTCGTTTCAATTTGAATAAGGATGTAGTAAGTCGAAAGGGACATGTTATTTGACAGCCCCTAATAATAAAGGCGGACTGCTGACTCGAAATAGTCAGTTGTCCGCCTTTTGTGGTAAATTTAATAGTACTTGGCATCTCCAATAGCTTGTTTAGCGATACCAGAATCTTCTTAATAGCTCCTCGCCTACTTCCTCTGCTTCTTTGTTTACGTAAGGACTTGCGGGAACCAGTCTGGGGTTTTTATTTTCCCTGCTTTTCGTACAACAGCAGGAGCAAATCCTTTTGCGAAGTGGTGCCGGTTTTGCGCAGGAGTCTGGTGATGTGAAACTTGACAGTCCGCTGGCTGATGAAAAGCGCTTCGCTGATTTCGGCAATGCTTTGGCCAGCAAGAATGCAATCCAGCACCTCGGTCTCGCGTTGTGTCAGCCCGTAGCGGGCGCAGTAATCCGGGGCAGGGAGCGGGGGTGGAGGCGTCACCTCCGTTGCGGCGGAACCAAGGTTAAAACGCAGGGCACTGCTGTAAAAAACAATGACCAGACACCCGGCAATGGCTAATACATACAACAACGTAAAGAACAGTTTGTCCGCATCCAGTATAAAAGCGCCGAAAACAGTGGCCACGCTGACGGTAAACATCTGCACGGAACGACCGGTTACGGCCCAGGGCTTCAGCGATGGCCGGTGGGCGGCAAGGTCGACAAAGGCTAGAATGATGAACAGGGTAAAGAAGCCATTCATGAAATCGCCAAAATAATGGAGTGGATAATACAAAAACTGTTCTTGTCCAATCCAGATATCCAGGATGTCCTGCGCTTTGGCAAACAGTGCGGCCAAAGGCAAATACAGCCGGTGGCGGTCAGCAAAATAACCGGCTGCGATGGAACCAACGCAATAGGACAGGCGGGAGAAGCCAAACAAATCATTAAAATTGTGATAAGCATCCATATAAAGATCCCCAATGCCATGGAGCAGGGAAAGCAAAACGACAATCAAAAGCGTCATGGGGACGGACCAGCGGAAATCGGATATATCGACACGGGGAGGTGTTTGTTCCGCAGGTTGTTCAGCCGCCTGCGTTTCTCTTGAGACAGGTTGTTTCAAGCATTGTGGCAATAGCATTGCCAGACCGCCCGTGCATAACACCGAGGCAGTCAGAAAGCTGGTCAACGAGGCGTCAAAAGCAGCATGGAACCCAAACTGCAACAGCAGGGAAAAGGCGGTCGAAAAACCGAAGAAGCGACCGGTTACGTCCGGCGCCACGTGCAGGGAAATTAAATGGAAAATCAGCGCAAACACGCCCCCTGAAAGTGCCATAAAGAAGGCAAGCAGCAACAGGCGAGGGCCGGCTGCCACGAAGGGGACCGCCATTACGGAAAGCATGATGGTCGCCAACACCGGAAGCAGATACCGCTGCCAGCAGGGAGGCCGGAGCCCGTAGCATACGGTGCCGGAGAAAATCGCTAACATCATGCAAAGCTCCGGTAACATTTCCGTACCAGGGATAATGGAGGAGAAAAAATTTTGTGGCCAGTCGATGCCGGCAAAATGGAGCGCCATGTACACCGTGGTGGCCCAGAAAAAGTACAATGCATTGGCCACGAACAAGGACACGGTGCATATATCTGCGCCGACCGTTTTTTGTAAGATAATGGAACGCAATATCGGCGATAAAGATGTAGGAGTCATGTTCATCAAATCCTTTTCTATCCAAATTGACAATTTGAATGAAAAAATAACATGCAGATAATTTCTTGTTAAGAATAACAATTGCACATAAATATTATAAGAAAAAAATTTTGTATTGGCAATAAGAAAGCACCGATTGGCGGCTGGAATTGCAATACTGTACGCGGGTACAGGTCGATTTTACCGGTTTTCCCCTGCTTACAAGGCAAAACTGTACGAAAGAGCAAAAGGAAATTTTCCTGTCGTCATTGAATAGCCGAGGTATATCCGCATAGGGAGATTCGAAATACAGCAAGGGGGGACGATTATGCTTGTAAGTGAAGAATTGCCTGAATTGCAGGATATATGTTTTATAAGATGGAGGTTTGGAAAATGAACAATTTCTACCAAGTGATTTGGAGCCATGCACGGCACTGCTATGTAGTGACCAGCGAACTGGCAAAACGGAATGGCAAAGGCTGCGGCACCCGTTCATTGCCCATGGCTGCGGTGTCCATGGCTTTGGCGTCTGCGTTGATTGGCGGCATTGGCGGATCCGTGGCGGAAGCGGAAGGAGTTTCA
>DJYL01000237.1:0-7193 GCA_002448495.1 Pseudoselenomonas ruminantium
TGATTATGGTCCGGCAACCGAAGCTGCTGTAGCGGAATTCCAAAAAGACAATCATCTGGATGTCGATGGCAAAATCGGCAGCAATTCCTATCAGGCACTTTTCCACCGTGCGATGCCTGTTATCACCAACCATCAATCCTACTTTGCCGGCGCTAACGGCATTATTGACCTGGCTCAGCAGTTTTTGGGCGTCCCCTACGTTTGGGGAGGTTCTACGCCCAACGGTTTTGACTGCTCCGGCTTTGTCCAGTACGTCTTTGCACAGAAAGGCATTCACCTGCCCCGCACGGCTGACATTCAGGCCACAGCCGGCCGCCCGGTAAGCAAGTCCGAGCTCATGCCCGGCGATTTGGTTTTCTTTGCCGGCGACTATGTAAACATCTCTCATGTAGGCATTTATGTAGGCAATGGACAGATGATTCACGCCTCCAGTTCCCACGGTATCGCCTACGATTCCCTGTCCCGCGACTACCGCGTAGCCCACTACGCCGGAGCCTGCCGGGTACTTTAATAAACGACTTCGCCCTCCCACGTGGGAGGGCATTTATGTTGACAAGAACTTATCATTGTTATATAGTAGTCGATATGCGACAAGCATAGAAAATCAAAGGATGTGTCCATTATGACCGTATGGATAAAGCGGCTGGCGCTAATTGTGCTGGCTGTGATACTTGCAGGCGCAGCAATTTGCACCTACATCATGTACAGTGCAAAAAACGCTGTACCGGTACTAAACTACCATCAGATAAACGACCGGGATGAAAACGCCCTCACCGTCCACACCGACCAATTCGAAGCACAGATGAAGTATCTGGCGGACAACGGCTATCATACCATCACGCCGGAAGATATGGTTGACGCCTGGGAAAACGGCAAGGAACTTCCCGACAAACCGGTCATCATCACTTTTGATGATGGTTATGCCGATAATTACCGCAATGCTTATCCCATCCTGAAAAAATACAATCTAAAGGGTACAATCTTCCTGATTTCCGACTACGTTGGCACTTATCCCAACTATCTGACCTGGACACAGGCAGAAGAAATGCAGGAAAGCGGCCTGATAAACTTTGAAAGCCATACCCTTTCCCATGAGCAGCTGGACAGCACCAGCCCCGAAGAAACCTGGAATCAGGTAGACGGCTCAAAAAAAGCGCTGGAATGGCATTTAGGCAAGGAAATCAACTTCCTCGCTTACCCCTGCGGCTCCTACGATGAAGAACTGCAGCGCATGGTCAAAGACGCCGGTTATAAAGGCGCCTTTACCGTAAATCATGGTCTGGCCGATAAACAGGATAATCGTTACCTGCTCGACCGCGTGCCCATCTTCGGCTGCACGAACCACACGCTCATGCGTTATAAGATGCGCTTAAACTACACGCCCATCTTCGCGCCCCTGGCCCGCTTCCACAAAAATCTGTTGGACGGCGGCCATACCTTCATCGCCAAATTCATTCCGACACCGTAAAATCCATGAATACGAAAAAGACGGGACTGTTGCACCGAATCGTGCAGCAGTCCCGTTTTGTTATTTCTTATCGTTGCGCGTTACATCCTTACCATAAATCGTCTTAAAATCATCCCGCATGGAAACAGGCACCCAGCCGTTCTCATTGGCCAGTTTCCTGCATTTCTCTGCTTTCTTGGTATCCCCCAATTCCCGCTCCAAATCATCACACAGCAGGAAGAACGCCGCACTCTTGTACTTATTATTGTTCACCGTGTAGTTCAGCATACTGGTATCACCACTGGAGTTGCCAAAGGCTAGCACCGGCTGCTTGCCAATTTCTTTGGCGATTGCCTGCACTTTATTCATTTGCAGATTTTTGATGACGAATTTTCCCCGAACCAGCGAATCGCCCTTTTTATAGGCATAGTCCAGTCCATTCTTGTCCCCCTGATGATCTGCTTTTATTTCGATATCGGTACCGATAATGCGGTTTTCCGGGATATGCAGGGCATCGCAAACGAGAACGCGCACCAACTGCCGCTCAGAACCTGAAACCACATACACCTGGAAGCCATTATTTTGCAGGTATTGGATGGTTTCCACCATGGGCAGGTAAAACGCCTCGCCCCACTTCAAGTTGCTCAAGCCCTCCACCGGAGTTTCCATGAAATTCCGCACGTAGGCCGTATACTCAGGATAGTTCATCCCCTCAAATACAGCTGCCTGATGCGGTGCACTGCTGCCAAGCTTGTCCCCGGCGTCCTTGCTGCGAATAAACCGTTCCAGCCCCAAGGCAAATTTCCTGTCCGCCGGGGATGCCTTATAGTTCTTGTCGTTGACGGCCCGGTCGATAAACAACATGCCATCAAAATAATAAGGAGCTGTCTCACAGAGAAAAGTCCCGTCCATATCATAAGTGGCAATGCGGTCTTCCACGGGAATGAAATTCTTGCTCTTCGGATTGGTGACATCCTTCACATAGGAAACCAACGCCTGATAAGATGCTGCGTCCTTATTCCAATACTGGAAGTTGCTGCCCTTTTTATTCACGGAAATCTGCGCGATTTCTGACCGCGACATCGCCTCGGTGCAAGGAACCTCTGCCATAAAACCAAGGCTCAAAGTTACGGCCAAAACAGCGGTACACATTTTTTTACATTTCATACAAAATCCTCCCTATTTCATCACTTTATCTAACACACAGCAGATAGCGGACAGTAGCAAATGATGATTCCGTTACTTATCAGCAGTCAAGCTCTCGTACATCTTCATCAATTCCGCCACACATTCGGACTCGCTGTTGAGTTTGCCCCAGAAGCCGTATGCCTGCATAACGGCTTTGTCGTTGGCGCGGTGGGCGGCGCGGAGTTCCTTGGGCATGGTCAGTTCATCGTAAAGGTCGGCTAAACTGCTGTCAGGATAGAGCGCACGGGCATCCAGTATGCCTTGGGCGGTCTTTTCAATGACTGCTTGCTGGGCTGGTGTGGGCGTTGGCCATGGGAAGTTATTATAGACAATTTTAACGGAATAGTCATAATCACTTTTCAATCTTCCACAAACTACCCTTACCCATGAATTATGAACATTACTTTGCAAAACACCAAAATGATATAAAGAAGCATTAGGCAATATTTGTATTTTGTTACTTACCACTGTGGTTCCATCTAAAAACCCCATAGGAATATAACGACGGTTTCCAGAAGATACCTCTGGAATAGCAACAAAATATTCATTATCTTTTGGTTGCCTTATTTCTTGAAACAATGTCGGAGTCTCTGCACTGCGTCTGGTTGCTTCTTTTTTACTGGCAAGACGAAAATCTCTTACAGCCTCAACTCTTTTCATCACCGCTGGCATTTTTTTCAATTCAGCAGGTGAAGCATGAACCAGCCATAAACAATAACGGGGAATTTTATTGATAAACTCACGAGAGCCTAAAAACAAGCGAACATATTTTTCTGCTGAAGGCGTGGAACTAAGAAGTTCCTCCTTTTCTTCTTCCGTTAATATGAGATTTCCACCCTCTACCGGTTTACCACCTGTCTGTAAAACTGGAACATTACAAACAGGTAATGAGCGACTTTCCGCAAATATCGTTTTTGACTCTATAAGATATGGACTAATATTTTCCACAACTTTATAAGAACCATTGCTATATAAATATTTTTTCTCTCTTGCCGTTTGACTGAAACCAATTATAACGCAATGGACATGGGCTTCTTTCGTGGACTCACTATCCCAACGAAAGGTACGCCACGCAAAATCAATATGAATACCATAACGCTCCATCAAGGGGCGCCATATGGTAATGACCTGTTCCCCCTGCGTGATGGAGTTTGTGGACACAAAGGCGGCACGGCACTTCGTTCCCTGCAGATATTCAGCTGCTTTGAAATACCAGCAAGATACATAATCTACTTTGCCAGCGCCTTTATAAACCTTGCCTTTTTCGTCCACAAAGATGGACTGGATATCTTCTTTTTGGGCAGCCGTTTGATAAGTGTATCCGACAAACGGCGGGTTCCCCAAAATTTTCACATTATCCGCAGGCGGCAGGACTTCTTTCCAGTCCATCCGCAGGGCATTGCCTTCATGAATGTTGGCGTTAGTGGTGAGGGGCAGAAAGTCCATTTCCCTTTGCATAATATCTTCGGTTTCGTGCATCATTTGACTTTCCGCAATCCAGAGGGCAGTTTTGGCTACGGACACGGCGAAGTCGTTAATCTCAATGCCATAGAATTGGTCAATGCTGACCTGTATGGGGTTCCATTCTTCCTCCGCGAAGCCCAAAAGCCCTGTACCCGCGCTATCGGTGACGGTTTCACGCATAATGTCATTTTCCAACCGCCGCAGGGAGAGGTAACTTTCCGTTAGGAAGTTGCCGCTGCCTGCCGCCGGGTCAAAATACTTTCCGCTGGCCAGTTCCTTCTGCAGGGCTTTGAGACGTTCCAGTCGTTTTTTGAGGGTCTTTTCCTCCATGGCCATGTGGAACTTCTCGCGGTAATCATCCAAAAACAGTGGGTCAATGACCTTGTGAATGTTCTCAATGCTGGTATAGTGCATTCCGCCTTTTCTGCGGGTGTCCGGATTCAAGGTGCTTTCAAAGATTGCGCCGAAAATGGTTGGGCTTATCTGCGCCCAGTCAAAATCGCAGGCTTCATTAATAAGCAAGTCATAAGTTGACTGGTCAATGGGTGGCACCGGCACGGCCTCTGAGAACAGGGAACCATTGACATAGGGAAAATCAGCGTATTTCTTCTCTAAGAAGCGGTCACGCTCCTCTTGTTTCTGGTCAAAAACCTTGAATAGTTCCGTCAGCCCCAGTCGCACGTCACTGGGATTGAAGGTCGCCAAAAAGTCATGGAACATATTGCGCCGCCCGAAAATCCCGGCATCCTCCGCATAGAGCGCGAATACCAGGCGCACAATCAGTTTGTTGAGGTCTTGCAGGTCTTTTTCTGTTGGCTGTTCGCCATAAGCAGGAAGCAGGGCGTTATAGAGCTTGCCCACCAAGGTGCCAGCGTCCCGGCTGATGTCCATTTCCCGGGTGATATGACTGCTTGCCACATCCACCATGAATTGCAGGCGGTAACATTCTTCGCCCAAGTTTTTCAGTTCAATGCGCTCCGGGTCGTCGTTGGGACGTTCCATATCGTAGACTTGAAATTCTGCGAAGTTGCAAGAGATAATCCAGCGGGGGCGCTCCGAATAGGGCAGTGCTGCCGCATAGCGCTTGGCCTGTTCCGAAGGTTTGAGCAGTGTTCCATCACTCTGCTTGATGGGAGCGTTGAGGTCTTTGCCCAAAGACTTCTGCTCAATCATGGTATGGGTGACAGGTATCATTACATCAATAAAGGAAGTATGGGAGAGCTTCACTTTCTGCTCAAAGCGCAGAAAGCTGGCGGGGTCTTCAATGCCATAGACATTCTGCAGGAGGTCAAACCAAAAACGCTGGCTGTCCTGCTTCTCGTCCCCTTTCCCCTCCCAACGGGCAGCAAACTCTTTGGCAGCTTTCTTCTGCTGATTGTAATTCATGGTCATCTTCCTTTGTCCATAACTTGGTCTATTTCTTTGCGCATAATGTCAATAGCAGCATCTATCTCCATGGTTTCAGCCTTGGTGATACGCCCCAATTCCTTTTTATAAACCGGGGATAAATCCTGCAGGACAGCCTCAATCTTGTCCTTCGTACCAGCGGCCTCTGCCGATGAATTATTCAGCAAATCCATGTAGCTTTTGAGCAGGGAAAGCAGTTCATCATTCCAATAGCTGACAATCCGCCGGGCCGATAAAACCTTTGCCGAATTCCCCGAAAAGGAAATGGCCTGCTGTATTTCCTGCAACGTTTTTAAGATACCTTCTATATGACGTTTCACGGCCCCATCCGGGATTCTCGTCCGCAAATCGCTGATTTCGCTGATTTGCCCGTTCAGGGAATTCCGTATTTCCTGACAGTAAATTTTAATGCCCGTATCATTCCCATCATCAGCAGATTCTATTGTCAGCGGAGCCGCAGGGTTCAATTTTCCTCTCTGCCATAACAAATAAAGGGGAACGCTGTTTTCACATAGTTGCCGCAAGTCCTCACGCTGGCGCATGGCTTTCTCATAAAATGCTTCATTGAATCTGTGCGTGCTGACATATGCCCAGCTGCGCAGGGTTTCACGCGGAATTTCCTCACCATAGGACTTGATAAAGATATTTTTTATGTTGCTGCAAAGAAGCACAAAGAGCAAACCGGTCAGGATATAATGGCTATGAAAAAAATCGGATATGGTGCTGTTGAACGAAAGGACGAAAAACAGAAAGCCCCAGACAAAGATATTTGTAACCATGGCTGAATATTCCATCGTTATAAAACGGATAATGGGCGGTTTCAGCATCCTGACTGCGGTCTTTTTCATGCGCTTGTTCCACCGAACAATCGCCCCTTCATAGGAATCGGCGGCACTACTTTCCCACTCACACATCCTTGCCCAAGGCTTGATTTCGTAAATTACCTGACCATCCCTGGCGTCCTTTTCGTTCATATCGTTAAGGGCACACACGATAAAACGCTTTTGCTGGTCTTGGACTTTGACATTCTTAAACATAGCAATTTCCGCGCCCGTGAAAAGGTCATAGGGATAGACGAACAAATTATGTTCCCGGGCATAACTTCGCAAAGTATCCCCGCTTTCCACTTCTATAAAGTCATTCCACTGCCATGTGTCAGCCATTTGAAATCATCCTTTTCCCGACCCTATAAAATCATTCCCAGCTCCATAGCCTATTCCCATTCATGAAATATTCTACAAGCAAATCCGCCAATCCTGCAAAACAAACTAAAATAGCGGACAGCTGACCTTTGACCGGTCAACCGCCCGCTTGATATCTTCGTTATGTAACCCTGCTGTAATCAATAAAGCCCGGTGGCTGACCATGTTTTTCCGCCGCGTTTGGCAAGCCTGCCTAAGCAGAGGAAAAGTATGGTCAGCCACCGGGCGTCTTATTGCCTCATTATAATGTACACATTAAGCGCGGTGACCGGTGATGCCTTTCCGCAGCTTTTGACAAGCCTGTCTATGGCGAAGGAAAGGTATTACCGGTCACCGCGCGTCTTAGCACTACGATGTAAACCTAATCTTAATTATGCAGTTTGAAACGTAAACTCCCCATCAGCAAACCCAATATTCACGGTATCGCCTTCCTGCACATCCCCGCGAATAATGGCCTTGGAAAGCGCCGTTTCCACCGTATGCAC
>DJYL01000237.1:7363-16069 GCA_002448495.1 Pseudoselenomonas ruminantium
CCAAAGTGATTTTCACCTGACGTTCGAGCCGCTCACCCAGAGCCTTCAGCAGAATACCGGCAATATTCTTCACCTGCTCCTTGGCCAGCGCCTTAAAGACGATAATATCATCTACACGGTTCAGGAATTCGGGGCGGAAATAATCCTTCAAGATTTCCTTGACCGCCGTCTGGGCTTCTTCATAATCCTTATTGAGGATTTCGTGGGAACCTAAGTTACTGGTCATAATGATGACCGTATTCTTGAAGTTCACCACGCGGCCCTTGCCGTCGGTCAGGCGGCCATCATCCAATATCTGCAAGAGTACATTGAACACATCCCGATGCGCCTTTTCGATTTCGTCCAAAAGAATAACGCTGTAGGGACGGCGGCGTACCGCTTCGGTGAGCTGACCGCCCTCATCATAGCCCACATATCCCGGAGGCGCCCCGATAAGGCGGGCCACACTGTGCTTTTCCATGTATTCGCTCATATCAATGCGAATCATGCTGCGCTCATCATCAAAGAGTGCTTCGGCGAGTGTCTTGGCCAGTTCCGTCTTGCCTACGCCCGTGGGGCCAAGGAAGATAAAGGAACCAATCGGACGGTTGGGGTCTTTGATGCCCGCACGGGCACGCAGAATGGCTTCGCTGACGGCTTTGACCGCTTCGTCCTGACCGACTACGCGTTCATGGAGCACATCTTCCAGATGAATGAGCTTTTCCCGCTCGCCCGTGAGCATCTTGCTGACGGGAATACCCGTCCAGCGGCTGATGACCTTGGCGATGTCTTCTTCGCCGACTTCTTCTTTGAGCAGGGTTTCGCCCTGTGCGCGGGCGGCAATTTTTTCTTCTTCTTCCTTCAACTGCTGCTGCAGCTGCGGGAGTTTGCCATATTTGAGTTCCGACAAACGGTTGAGGTCATAGGCGCGTTCCGCACTTTCCATCTGACTGTTGACCTCGTCGATTTCCTTTTTGATGGCCCGCACGCGCAAAATGGCCTGCTTTTCGCTGTCCCATTTGGCCTTGAGGGTGTTTTCCTGCGCCTGCAAATCCGCCTTTTCCTTCGTGATTTCCGCGAGTTTTTCCTGCGAAGCAGCATCGGTTTCCTTTTTCAACGCCTGTTCTTCAATTTCCAGCTGCATGATTTTGCGGCGGATTTCGTCGATAGGTGCCGGCATGGATTCGATTTCCGTACGCAGCTTGGCCGCGGCTTCATCCACTAAGTCAATGGCCTTATCCGGCAGGAAACGGTCGGAAATATAGCGGTCTGACAAAACTGCTGCCGAAACCAGTGCCGCATCACGGATACGCACACCATGATGCACCTCATAGCGTTCTTTAAGCCCGCGCAGAATGGAAATCGTGTCCTCCACACTGGGCTGACCGACCATTACCGGCTGGAAACGGCGCTCCAACGCCGTATCCTTTTCGATATACTTGCGATATTCGTTGAGGGTGGTCGCACCAATGCAGCGCAGTTCCCCACGG
This sequence comes from Pseudoselenomonas ruminantium, assembly GCA_002448495.1. Lineage (GTDB taxonomy): Bacteria > Bacillota > Negativicutes > Selenomonadales > Selenomonadaceae > Selenomonas_A > Selenomonas_A ruminantium_I. The sequence goes on from DJYL01000237.1 coordinate 8,833, forward strand.
GCCATCATAGGCTTTAAGAGATTGCCCGCATCCATAGCTCCTTCGGCAGCGCCCGCACCGACAACCGTATGCACTTCATCGATAAAGAGCAGAATCTGCCCATCGGATTTGACGATTTCATTGAGTACCGCCTTCAAACGTTCCTCGAATTCACCGCGGAATTTTGCCCCGGCAATCAACGAGCCCATATCGAGCGAATAGAGCGTCTTGTTTTTCAGCGATTCCGGCACATCCCCGGCCACAATGCGGCGGGCCAGCCCTTCGACAATCGCCGTCTTGCCTACGCCCGGTTCACCAATCAATACCGGGTTATTCTTCGTGCGGCGGGAGAGAATTTCAATCGTACGGCGGATTTCCTCGTCACGACCAATTACTGGGTCAAGCTTGCCCTGCCGCGCGGCTGCGGTCAAATCACGGCCGAATTTTTCCAGCGACTTATAGCCTTCTTCGGGATTCTCGCTCGTGACATTCTGTTTGCGGTACTTTTTGATGGCACCTTGAATATTACTCTTGGTCAGCTTGAACTCCTTGCAGATGGACTGCACATCGCTACTGCCGTCTTCGGCCAGACCTAAGAGCAGATGTTCCGTGGAAAGGTAATCGTCCTTCATGGACTTGGCAAATTCCTCAGCCCGTGCCAGTACGCGCACCATATCCATGCCCATGGAAAGGCGGTCGGTCCCCCGGACGCTCGGAATCTTGCCCAGTTCCTGTTCCAAACGGGCTTTGAGCATCGGCAAGTCCGTCTTGCATTCATTAAAAATATCCGTCAGTAGCCCTTCCGGCTCTTTAGCCAGTGCCAGCAGCACATGCAGGGAAGTGATTTCCTGATGGTAGCGCATAGCTGCCATCTGCTGGGCAGCCTGCAAAGCCGCCATGGTTTTTGCGGTGTATTTTTCCTGTCCCATAATGTATTCCTCCGTAACTTCGCGGTTAACTTACAATCATCTTTAAGTCTTATTATACAGGATAAAGTCAAAAAGTCAAATACTATTTCTGACTTTTTGACTTTATTTCTAGTCTTATCGCTCATTTTCATGTATAATGGAAACCATGATATATAGGAGGATTGCAACATGACACAAAATGAATTTCATAAACTTGTCCATCTGGTAATGGAATCCAAAGCCCAGCCGCCCGAAAACCTCTTTGCCGGCGGCATGGACAGCTGGCGGGCGCGGGCCAGACTTGCCCACTTCCTCGCCATGGACGAAATTGACAAAAAGGACGAGGCCAGCGAACTTTTCCACAGCGTAGTCGAAGCTGATTATAATGAGGAAAACAGTGAAGAAGTCGAAGAATACGTCTTTGCCCTGCAGAAATTAAGTGCGCTCGAAAAAGAACAGGGGAAGTTTGACGAAGCCCTCTCCCATATCAATACGGCGATTGAAGCTGCCGAAGGCACTGATTTTCTCTACAAATATATCCTGCGGGGCGAACTCTGGGCTGACCGCTGGAACCTCATGCACAAGATGAACCTTACCGCCGATGCCGAAAAGGAAGTCGACGAACGCATTGAAGCCTACAAGGACATTCCCATCGAACACAACAGCTATCTCTACTACGGCTACCGCTTCAAGGCTCAGCTGGCTGCCGCCCGCGGTGTAACGCTCGTCGCCAAGGATTATATGCACATGGCCATTCACTCTATGGAGATTCCCGAAAACTATCAGGCAGGACTTGAAAAAGCCTTTGCCGCCGACCATGATAATGCGTCATGGATTCTGACCGAAGTGGATAAGGCCACGCCGAATCCGGATATGCTGCACTGGGATATATAATTACCACCACAGATTCGCAGTTATTGTTAATACCATATGAAAAAGCCCGGTACGACTATTTTCTTCACTTAGACAAGCTTGTCAAACGTTACGAAAATAGTCGTACCGGGCTTTTGCGTTACTATATCACTATATTGCTATACTACTTTGTGGAACGGTATTGCTTCATTCGTTGTCATTTAGATTTTTGTTAATTGACCGGTCAAAAGCTCAATACTTCTTCCAATTCATTTTTTATCACCGTTACCTGCGGGCCGTAGATGACCTGAACGCCGGTACCGCTTTGCAAAACACCACGGCAGCCGCTTTCCTTGAGCATGCGTTCACTTACCTTGCTACCATCCTTAACGGTGACGCGCAGACGGGTTGCACAGCAATCCAATTTCACGATGTTGGCACGGCCACCTAAACCATTGATGATTAATTCCGTGCGCTCTGCATCCTTGTGGCCAGGCAGGCGCCCAAAAGACCAAACATCATGGTGATGAAGCGTCCGGACATGAAGCGGGAAATACCAATATAATACTGCGTGGTATTCGGATCACCAAGCTGGGCAAAGAAAATGCGCTGTGTACCTTCCACGAGCTGCCCCTGAATGACCTCCGCGCCACCCAGAGCCGTAGTCCAGAAGGGAAGATAGAAGATGTGATGCAGACTGAACGGGCCAGACCTACCGCAATGCCAATGGCAAACAGCATGGCCAGATTGGCATTTACACAGACAAAGCCTGCGCAAATTTTGCCGTAATCAGCTGCGGTCTCGTGATTGCCGAGCCCACAATCGGTGCATAGGCCCCTGCCGCCATGACCCGCTTGATATCCTCAGGGCCATTGATGCGGCCTTCGGCAAATACCGGAATGTCCAAATCCCTGCTCAAAGCCGTCACGAGCTCCACATCCGGACCGGAAAGCTGCGGCGAATATGGCGTATAGCCGGATAGTGTGGTAGAAATAGCATCCGCCCCCAATTTCGCTGCTGCCATACCTTCCTCATAGGTGGAAATATCCGCCAGTACCAGCCTGCCCTCCGCATGAATCCTGTCCAGTAAATCTGTCAGCTTTTCCTGCTTGGGCCGTGGTCTGTCCGTCATGTCAAGCGCAATCATCTCGCAATCTGTTGTGAGCAAATCCTCCACCTCTGCCATGGTAGGGGTGATGTAGATAGGCGAATCCTCATAATTGCACTTGACCAGACCGATAACCGGAAGGCCTGTAACCTTTTGAATTTCCCGGATGTCCTCACTGCTCTGCGCCCGGATGGCCACTGCCCCTCCTTGCTTGGCAGCCAGCGCCATGCGTCCCATGATAAACGAACTGTGCAACGGTTCGTCGGGCAAAGCCTGACAGGATACAATGAGCTTTCCCTGCACATCAGCCAAAAAACTCATCCAATCTCTCCCTTCATTCTTTATAGGTTATATTGACACCGCGGATAATGGGCGGCAGCAAGGCTGCCGCCTCCTTGTCCACGATAACCACCACATCCCGATGCAGCTGCAGGATGGAAGCCGGAGCCTCCGGCGTCACATCCCCGCAGACTGCCTTACGCACCGCTTCTGCCTTGTTGCGGCCATTGGCCAACAGAATAACATGCTCGGCCATCATAATGGTCTTTATCCCCATGCTGATGGCATACCTTGGTACCTCCGCCGCACTCTTGAAAAAGCGGGAATTTGCCTGTATGGTTTCCTCGTCCAGTTCCACCTTATGGGTGGTAGCCGCAAATTTTAAGTCCGGCTCATTAAAACCAATATGCGCATTCTGACCAATGCCCAACACCTGCAGGTCAATCCCTCCTTTGGACTCAATCAGCTGCTCATAGCGCTCCCCTTCAGCCACCATATCCTCTGCCATACCATTGGGCAGGAATACGTTTTCCGGACGGATATTGATATGCCGGAAAAAATTTTCCTGCATGAAGTAATGATAACTCTGCGGATTATCCGGTTTCATGCCGATATATTCATCCAGATTAAAAGTAGTCACCTCGGAAAAATCCAGACCCACGCTCCGATGAACGGCCACCAGCCGTTCATACATGGAAACAGGCGTACTCCCCGTTGCCAGCCCCAAAACGCTGTCCGGCTTCAGATAAATCTGCCCCGCCACAATATTGGCAGCTTCCAGACCCATCTTTTCGTAGGAATCGGTAATTATAACACGCATAATATCACCTCCCAGAAAAATAACCCAACATATATTCATTTGCCTTTTGGGAGACTAATTCCTGCTATCTACAGACAATTTCTTTAATTGTCGCTTCTTTTCCCGCCGTTCCTTGAAGAAACGCTTCATGATGCCAGCACATTCCTCCTGCAGAACTCCCGCCGTAATCTCCGGGCGATGGTTCAAATGTTCATTGCCGGGAATATTGAAAACCGACTCGCAGGCCCCCGCCCGATTATCCGTGCTGCCATAAACCACCCGGTCTACCCGGCTCATCACAATGGCACCGGCACACATTGGACAGGGTTCTATTGTAACGTAGAGCGTCAGCCCCGACAGCCGCCAGCGGCCTAATTCCTTACAGGCCTGCTGTATAGCAATGAGTTCTGCATGAGCCGTAGCATCATGCCAGATTTCCCGCATATTGTGGCCACGGGTGACAATCTCGCCCGTAGCGGTATCCACCAATACCGCACCAATAGGAACTTCTGCCAAATCATAAGCCTCCTGCGCTTCCTTTAATGCCTCCCGCATATAATAGGCATCATCTTTTACGATTTGTTCATCAGCCATAGATTATTTTTATCTCCTCTTCTCATCTGTGCATTGCAGTCTTTAGCGTAATCTTACCCCACCTAATGCTTTCCCGTCAAATAAAAATACCGTAACCAGCCCACAATCCCTCAGGCTTGGTTACGGTAAAAGTTCTATAAGACTTTCCTTTTTAGTCCCCATATATAATTATTCCCCCATTAACCAGTGACATTTATCTTCCCTTCGACCCCGCTGAGGTCAACGTATTCACGATAAAACAACGACTGCGTTGGCCGCGTAGATAATTCCAGCCGATAAGCATTCGGCATGCCCAGACCTGCTTCATTGGCCGGACGAACCTCTTTTTCCATCTCTTTTGTCAGCGCATGTGCAAATGACTGTTTATTTTTTTTGTCATCATTATAACCTTCTTTTCGCTCAAAAGAACGGTTTATCCCGGAATCTACGCCTTTTACACGGGCGACACGTTCTATACGCTCCAACATGACAAACACCTCCTTTGCCATAGGCCGCCCTTCCTATTAGGTATATCGTCATGTTTTTGCCAGAACTTAATAGAGAAAAAAAATAAATTACAAAAGTCCCGTTGGCTCTTTACGAACCAATGGGACTCGTCATGTATCTGCTTATTTCAGTGCATCACCGAGTTTGGAGTTGGTGTTGCGGGCAGCGGCTACACTTTCATCAAACTTAGCCTTTTCATCGCCTTCGAGCTTGTACTCAACGATTTTTTCCATGCCGTTCTTGCCGAGGATAACGGGTACACCGATGCAGAGGTCTTTTTCGCCGTACTCGCCATCGAGGTATACACAGCAGGGCATGAGTTTCTTTGCATCAAGAGCGATAGCCTCAACCATAGCAGCAGCAGCAGCGCCCGGAGCATACCAGGCGGAGGTACCCAGAAGGCCGGTCAGCGTAGCACCGCCCACCTTCGTCTGTGCTACAGCATCATCAAGCTGTTCTTTGCTGAGGAGCTGCGTTACAGGAATGCCGCGATAAGTAGCAAGGCTCGTCAGAGGAACCATGGTCTTGTCGCTGTGGCCGCCGATAACCGTGCCGTCGATGTCCGTCGGGGTTGCCGGATAGCCGGCTTCCTGCAGAGCCTTGGACAGGAAATAACGGAAACGGCTGCTGTCGAGCATACCGCCCTGACCGAGAACGCGGTTGCGCGGCAGTTTGGAATCTTTGAGCGTCAGGAACGTCATAGCGTCCATCGGGTTGGAGATGATGATGAAGATAGCGTTCGGAGAATACTTCAGCGCCTGGTCAACAACACCTTTGACGATTTTTGCATTTACGCCGATGAGTTCTTCACGCGTCATGCCCGGTTTACGCGGCATACCGGAAGTAACCACTACAACATCGGAACCTTCCGTCGGTGCATAGCCGTTTTCGTCACCGATTTCAGCCGTAACGCCCGTTACCGTGGTGTCAAAGTTCAGAAGATGTGCCGTCTGCATGATGTCCATAGCCTTGCCTTCAGCAAAACCCTTTTTGATGTCCACCAGCATAACTTCGCTGCAGAAATTCTTTACTGCCAGCACATTTGCTACGGTAGCGCCTACGTTACCTGCACCAACAACTGTTACCTTCATAATCAAATGCCTCCTTAGAATTAGAAAGCGATTGCCAAAAGTCTGTCAATTCCATAAAGGAAACCGCTTTCGGTATGGCTCTTATGATGAATCACACTTATGATTCATTACGTGATAATTATAACAAAGTAGGATGAAAAAAGCAATAAAAAGCGGTAAATAATTTTATTATTTTTTATCTTATCATAAATTTGTTTAATAATCTTATGACCTGCTAACAAGAAGTGACCGGTCAAAAATGACCGGTCATTCCCGTTAACAACTATCCTATTGTTCTTCAAACATATCTTTGCCGACACCGCACAGCGGGCAGACAAAATCCTCCGGCAAATCCGCAAACGCCACGCCCGGAGCCAGATCGTAATCGCTGTCGCCTTTCGCTTCATCATAAATCCAGCCACAAACCGTGCAAACCCAAGTTTTCATCACAAGCCCTCCTAACTAACACCTAACACCACGAACCAATAAAGGTCTATCGTTACCCGGCGCCCAAGGACGGACGCCGGTGGACGTAAATCCCCGGATGGGATTTCAGTCCACGTTTTCTTTTGGGTACTTTTCTTTACGCCAAAGAAAAGTACCACAACAACTCTGTTGCTAATTAGGAACTTCTAGCTAATTCGGGCTAAATCCTGCCAATAGCGAAAATTATTTACCGAGCCTTTCCTTAACGCCAAGAAAGAACGCATACGGCACGGCAATATTGCCATTCATCCCGCTCCCCATTTCAATTCCCGGCCGGTTCGTCCCATGGAAGTCCGTCCCGCCCGTGGGCATTAAATCGTATTTCGCTATCATCTGCGCCGCAAACTCCGCATCCTCTGCCGAATAATTCGGATAGAACCGTTCCATACCATCAAGTCCCAGCCGGTGCAATTCCACAATGGCCTGTTCCTGCTGTTGACGGCTGTCCAAATTCCCCAGTCCGATGTTCTTGTGAAAATGCGCCAGCGAAGTCACGCCGCCCGCCTCGTGAATAATCGGCAGCGCTTCTTCGGCGGTAATATTGTAGTTAAGCCCCAGCTCTACCACTGCCGGATCCAGATAATTATCCCACAAAGGCTGTGCCCTGTCATAAAGATGCAGGGATACCAGATAACGCATCACCGCATAGCGATCTAAAATTCCCATATAGGTAAAT
>DJYL01000055.1 GCA_002448495.1 Pseudoselenomonas ruminantium
ACGCCTAAAAACTTACCTTTATTCCGTTACCGTTTTAGGAACCTCCTCCTTATTCAACAAACCGCTGCCACAATGGCGGGCAACCAGTACCGCCAGTGTCATCAGGGCAAGGGCCAGTACCAGCTGCAAGCCGTCTACCATCAGCGTGAAATCCCCGCTGGCGAGCTTGCCGGCGATACCGACTACGCTGAGTACCAAAGCGCTCATGGTCACCAGGAACATAAAGGTCATCGGCACATAGAGCATCCAGCCTTTGCGGCCTGTGGTTTTGAGGAAAAGTGCCAACGCAATCAAAACGAGTGCCGACAGGAGCTGATTGGCTGCGCCAAAGAGCGGCCAGATATTCATATAACCGGCCAGGCACAAAGCATAAGCCAAAGCCAAAGTCAATGCCGTGGAGGCATATTTATCCATCAAAAACTTCACCAAGCCCTCAGCCTGTTCCCCTTCACCGGGAGCCACCAGTTCCTGCAAGGACATACGGCCAATACGTGCCACGGAGTCAATCGTCGTCATTGCCAGTGCCGATACACACATGGTAATAATGCAGGCCGATACTGCCGCCGGCAGACCAAACATCTGGAAGAAGCCGCCGATAGCCCCAGCAAAAATCTGGAAGGGCGTACCCTGCGGCAGAGAACCATTAGAAGCCGCTGCACAAGCGATAACGAGTGCTACCACGCCCAACAGGGATTCTACAAGCATCGCGCCGTAACCAACAGGCAGCATATCCTGTTCGTTGGCAATCGCCTTGGAAGAGGTACCCGAGGAAACCAGACTATGAAAACCGGAAACCGCACCGCAGGCAATCGTGATAAAGAGAATGGGGAACAAGGATTGTCCCTTAACCGTAAAACCAACAAACGCCGGCATATTGATAACCGGATTAGCTACAAGAACACCAACCACACCGCCGAAAACCATGCCTAAAAGCAGGAAGGAACTTAAGTAGTCACGCGGTTCCATCAGAAGCCACATGGGCAGAACCGATGCGATAAAGCAGTAAGCAAAGGTCACATAACGCCAGCCTGCAGCATCAAGATACAGCGGGAACTGCATCCCCACAGCAAACATCGCCACCACCAGAACAAGCGCTACAAGAAACTTTATAAGACCACTAGGTTGAACCTTGCTGATAAATACACCGAACCCCATCGCTACGACAATGTACAACAGGGAAATCGTAGCAGCCTGTGCTCCCGGAACATTGAGTGCACCACTCTTAGTAAAGCCGTTAAAGGTATTGGCCAGAATATCGGCAAACGCGGCCAGTACCAACAAGGTGAAGAGCCAGCAGAACAGGAGGAACAAACGGCGGCCCGTACGGCCCACATACTGTTCAATCAGCATGCCCATACTCTTGCCCTGATTCTTTACCGATGCATAGAGCGCTGTAAAATCCTGTACTGCCCCAAAGAAGATGCCGCCGACCAATAACCAGAGCATAGCCGGTGCCCAACCGAACATAGCGGCAATAATCGGCCCGGTCACAGGGCCGGCACCTGTAATCGACGAAAACTGATGCGCAAACACCGTAAAGCGCGAAGCCGGCGCATAATCCCCGCCATCTTCCAACGCTACCGCCGGCGTCTTTGCCTTAGGGTCAATCCCCCAGGTCTTCACCAGCCAGCGGCCATAGAGAAAATACGCCGCCACAAAAGCGAACATGGCAAAGCCCACTAACATTAAACCATTCATAACATAAGACCTTCTTTCACCAACATAAATGTATAAAAGTATTATTACATTGGATATTTGTATATTGTGTATAGTAGCACTTTATTGTTTATATGTCAACTTGTAAACATGTAAAAATCCTTCGCCAGTGGAACCGCTTCCAAAATGTGCCATTCCCCCGTATAATGTAAATGGAAGTAAAGACAACGTAAAGGATTCAAAGGATTCAGAAAGCCTGCTTGTTTTTTCAGCACTACTGCCATATAATGAAAGAATATTCAATATCGCATTCGTGAATGGAGACAATTATGAAATCTAATGTTGATAAACTGATTCAACAATTAAATTCTGAAAAAGCCGCAAAATATAAAAACGGCATCTATCACTTTACCCAGACCAGCCTTGCCTACAACAGCAATCGCATTGAAGGCAGCAAATTAAGCCATGAACATACCATCAACCTGTTCAATACACATACGCTCCTCAGTAGTGGTGATGAAGTAATCGACAGCAACAACATTATTGAAACCATGAACCATTTCCGTGCCTTTGACTATATTTTGCAAAACTACAACGAGCCGCTAAACGAAGAACTCATCAAACATCTGCATGAATTCTATAGAGAACCAGGATATCTGACGGATACCTGTTTATCTGCGCAGGACAAATATATTGCATATTGCAGGCATTTAGTAAAAGATTTTGCATGATATAAGGTAAACAGAAAACCATTCAGCGTGATTCTATATACGAAAAGAACCTGACCAACACGGTCAGGTTCAAATTTTATGTGCAGTTCTGTCTGCCTACACACTCCAAAGCGATCATTATTCACTGGGTAATAAACTTCTTCACCCAGCTGCCAGTCTGCCGGATATTCCTTCGTTACATAAGTAACCGGTTGCGTATCAAATTCAATTTTGAGTTAGCCAAACAAGGAAATCTGGTCGGACTCGCCCATGCCGTCAAGGCAGCCGTGCTCCCGCAGAATTTCGATATTGGTTTTGGAAATACCTGTGCGGCGGCGCAGGTCTTCGATACTGGTGAAAATGCCGTCCTTGCGGGCTTCGACTATACTTTGGGAAGCCTTGGCTCCCATACCGCCCAAGCTGGCCAGGGGCGGCAGCAGGGATTTTTCGTGGATGATGAACTTTTCCGCATCGGATGTGTAGATGTCCACATTCTCGCAGTCGTAACCGCGCAGGTACATCTCCCAAGCCAGCTGCAACACGATTAAGGTTGCGTTCTGCTTGGCATCGAGTTTCTTTTCCTTGGAAATTTCTTCGAGTTCCTTTATCTTGTCCCCGACAAAATCCTTGCCTCTGGCAATGACGTTGGCATCGAATTCATCGGCACGGATGGAAAAATATGCCGCGTAGTAAGCCAAGGGATAATGCACCTTGCAGAACGCAATGCGGTAGGCCATCATAACATAGGCTGTTGCATGCGCACGCGGGAACAGGTATTTTATCTTCTGGCAGGAGTCGATATACCACTGCGGGATTTTACCGTCCTGCAATTTTTTGACCACATCGGGATCTATGCCCTTGCCCTTACGCACTTTTTCCATGGTCTTAAAGGACAGCAACGGGTCAATGCCATGATGAATCAGATACATCATGATATCATCACGCGCCGAGATGGCGTTTTTAATCGTACACTGTCCGCTGCGGATAAGATCCTGCGCGTTGCCCAGCCACACATCCGTACCATGAGAAAAGCCGGAGATTCGCACCAAGTCCGAGAACACATCCGGATTGGTATCGTCAATCATCTGGCGCGTAAAAGGGGTACGGAATTCGGGAATGCCGAAGGTTCCAGAAGTTGCCCCTAGTTCCTCCGGAGTGAGTCCTAACGCATCCGTGCAGTTAAAGAGCGACATCGTCGCCACATCATCAAAGGGAATGGTCTTCGGGTCGCGGCAGGTCAAATCCTCGAGCATCTTGATTACCGTCGGGTCATCGTGTCCCAGAATATCGAGCTTAACCAGACGGCTGCTGATAGAATGGTAATCGAAATGGGTGGTAATCGTGCCGCAGTTCATATCGTTGGCCGGATGCTGGATAGGCGTAAAGAAATGAACGTCCATATCGCGGGGCACAACCATGATGCCGGCAGGATGCTGGCCGGTAGTGGATTTTACGCCCATACAGCCATGCGCCAGCCTGTCGATATAGGAGATATGTTTCTTTATCCCCTTTTCCTCGAAGTATTTTTTCACATAGCCAAAGGCGGTTTTATCCGCTACGGTCTGAATGGAACCGGCGCGGTATACGTTGTCCTTGCCAAAGAGGATTTCTGTGTACTTATGCGCCACCGGCTGATAGGTACCGGAGAAGTTCAAATCGATATCGGGAACCTTATCGCCATCAAAGCCCAAGAATACGGCGAACGGGATATCATGGCCGTCTTTTATAAGCGGTGTGCCGCAAACAGGGCAATCCATATCCGGCAGGTCATAACCGCAGCCATAGGAACCATCGGTGATGAACTTGCTGTACTGGCAATGCGGACAGCGCCAATGCGGCGGCAAGGGGTTAACCTCGGTAATCCCCGTCATGGTGGCGATAAAAGACGAGCCTACGGAACCACGAGAACCTACCAGATAACCATCGTCATTAGATTTTTTCACCAGACGCTGGGCGATGAGATAGAGCACCGAGAAACCGTGACCGATAATCGGTTTTAACTCCTGCTGCAGACGCGCTTCCACGATTTCCGGCAGATTTTCGCCATACATGGATTTCGCCCGGTTGTAGGACATGGATTCAATTTCCTCGTCTGCACCGGGAATCATCGGCGAATACAAATCATCCGGAATGGGCTTGAACTTCTCAATCATATCGTTTATCTTCCGGGGATTGGTTACTACGGCTTCATAAGCCGCTTCTTCGCCCAGATATTCAAATTCAGCCAGCATTTCCTCGGTGGTGCGCAGGTAAAGAGGCGGCTGCATATCTGCATCATCAAAACCCTTTCCCTTCATCAAAATAGCACGGTAGATGCTGTCCTCGGGATTGAGGAAATGCACGTCGCAGGTAGCCACCAGCATTTTCCCAAGCTTCTTGGCCAGTTCTGCCACCTTCAGGTTGATGTCAATCAAATCCTGGTCCGTGGTGATATGTGGGAATTTGTCGCTGCGCTTCAAGAAGTCATTGTTATGGATGGGCTGGATTTCCAGATAATCATAGAAGGAGGCAATCTCGATAAGCTGCTCCTCGCTCTGCCCTTCCACGATAGCTCGAATCAGTTCCCCCGCTTCACAGGCGGAGCCGATTATGATACCGTCCCGGTATTCCTCAATGATTTTCTTGGGCAGGCGGGGCTGACGGTGGAAATATTTGACATGGGACAGGGATACCAGCTGATAGAGGTTGCGCAGACCGTTGGGATTTTTCGCCAAAAAGATGATATGGTTGGCCCGCTTCTGCTCGAAATCGTCACCGGTGAGGTAACCTTCCATACCGTAAATGACCTTGATATTGAGTTTTTCTGCAGCCTTAGCCGCATCCGGATAGGCCTGCACCACACCGTGGTCGGTGATGGCAATAGCCGGCCAGCCCCAGCTGTCGGCGGTCTTGATGAGGTCTTTTACCGATACCACGGCATCCATGGCGCTCATGGTCGTATGGGCATGGAGTTCTACACGCTTGACCTCGGCATGGTCTTCGCGCTTCTTCGTTTCTTTTTTCGCCAAAGAGTCAACAAAGACCACATACTCGTTCATATAGGTATCAAAGCGTACTGAGCCTTTGATGCGGACAGCCATGCCCTCTTTGAGCTTGCCCATGATTTCATCGAAGTCTTCTTCCTGACCATTGCGACCCTTGCCCGGCTTAAAGAATTTCTTGCAGGCAATGCCATCGGATTCATCCGACAGACAGAAAGCCAGCATCTTGGTGCCGGTCTTGAATTCGATGGTCTTGAGGCCGGAGCCGGCACCTTCACCGATAAAGCCTTCGAGGATGACGTTCTTCGTCTCTCCTTCGAGCTCGGCAATAAGTTTGCTCTCGCCCATAATATTGCGCCCAAAAATGGTATTGCCGGCGCCCTGCACCACCACAGGACGGGAAAAATCTTCCCGCCTGGGGGCAGGTGCTTTCTTCGGCTTGCTCTCCTTTTGGAGCGGTTTTGCTGATGCAGCAGGTGCCTTAAAGTCACTCTGCGACTCTGCTACGCGTTCCTTGTGCAAAGCAGCCTGATATTCCGGCGTATTGAAGCTGTCATCCACCGAAAGATTCTGCAAAACCTCGTCACTGGCTTCACAAGCCACAGGGCAGCGATAGCCCAGCATATCCTTAATGGCCCGCCCCATCATCTGAGTTACCGCATGCGCCCGCATGATTTCTCCGCCCAGCTCACCGGGTACTTTGATGATGAGTTTACTGCCGTCCACCACATACTTAGAACGCTTCAACAGCTGAAAAACGGTGGGGTTATCTTCTGCTACAACAGTAACCAGCTTTGGCCATACCTTGCTGATACCATCTTCAATATCAATGATGTCCTGATAAAAGACAACCTGCTTTAGGTTGCACTTGCCCTTAATCTGCTCCGCCGCCCGCTGCAAAAGCGCATCGGGAATAAGCGTCTGACTGGTCAGGGCAATCTCCCAAAGACTTTCCCTGACACTGACCTCCACATGACGGATTACCGCATTTTTCAGCAGGGTTTTATCCTCGTCCTGCAAAGTCATCCCCTGCACCAATTGCCAAAACATATTCTCTTGTTGCGGAACAATGCGATACTTCTGCATTTACCCCTCACCTTATTCTGGATACAACTCTTTATACTTCTTGCGGTCACCGATAACCTGTCTTACATAATCCCGTGTTTCCTTATAGGGAATCGCGTCGATATCATGGAAGGAATAGCTCCAATTATTTTCTTCCATCCAATTCTTCACATTGCCGCGCCCTGCATTATAGGCCGCCAGCGCCAGCACATCATTACCTTTGAACTCCCGCTGGAGTTCAGCCAGATACCAGGTACCGTAACGGATATTCCTGTCCGGCTCGTGGAGATTTTCCACACTATAATTCTTATCCCCAATCTGATCGGCAATCCATTCTGCCGTATCGGGCATGAGCTGCATAAGCCCCACTGCACCCCGATGGGACAGGGCCGTATGTTTGAACTTGCTCTCGCTTTTAATGACCGCCGCCGTCAGATTGCTGTCCACATGGTAGATTTCCGCATATTTCATCACGGTATCATGATACGGATATACATAAAAATACTTCCGCTGCACCGGCTCAAATTGCAGTACAAAGAATGCACTAAGACTTACCAATAAAATAAATAAAGCAACGCAAAAGCAGGTTGCCATGCGTCGCTGAATACGCCGATTCTGCTGGACCCTGTCACGAAATCCCTGCATGGGTCCACTCCTTCCAAAGTTTTTCTGCCTGTTGGAAACTCTCCTCCAGACTGCCACTATTATCAATAAAGGTATCTGCCCGCTTTTTCTTTTCACTTAGCGGCATCTGGGCGGCAATGCGCCCCCGGGCTTCGGCCTCCGTATAGCCATTGCGCCGCATAAGGCGCGTAAGCTGGGTAGCCTCATCCACAAATACCAAACAATTCTCCTCTGTCATTTTATCCCATCCGGCTTCAAAGAGCAATGGCACATCGAGAATAATTACCGGAAAATTTTTCTTCTGCATACAGGCTATCTGCTGGCGCATAACATGGGCGAGTATGGGGTGTGTATGGTCATTAAGCCACTGCAATTCGCCTTCATCAGCAAAGACCTTTCTGCCAATTGCCTGACGGTCAAGTGTACCGTCAGAATTCAGAATGTCCTCACCAAAATGCTGCACATAAATCTTATAGAGAACGCGTTTCGGTTTGGACAAGTGATGGGCAATGGCATCCACATTTAAGACCGCCGCCCCCTTTTCCCGAAAGAATTTGGCC
>DJYL01000135.1:0-20330 GCA_002448495.1 Pseudoselenomonas ruminantium
ACCATGCTGCAAGCCGGCGGCCTTCAGCCCGGAGCCTGTCCGGAACTCATGAACATCGAAAATCCCGAAGTGGTAAAAAATATCCATCAAGCTTATATCGAAGCCGGAGCCACCATCATTGAAACCAATACCTTCGGTGCCAGCCCGCTGAAATTAGAACACTATGGCTTAACCGACCGCATGGCCGAACTCAATGCCGCCGCTGTAAAAATTGCTAAGGAAGCTGCTCAAGGCCGGGCCAAAGTCGCCGGTTCCATGGGGCCAACAGGCCGCTTTATCGAACCATTGGGCGATTTGGCCTTTGATGAAGCCTATAATAACTTCTTCGCACAGGCGCAGGCCCTTGCCAAAGCCGGTGCCGATTATCTCATCATCGAAACCTGCATCGACATTCAGGAAATGCGCGCCGCTTTGCTTGCCGCCAAAGATGCCTGCGATATTCCGGTAATCTGTCAGCTTTCCTACAGCGAGGACGGGCGCACCGTAACGGGTACCGACCCGCAATCGGCCGCCATTCTCCTCGATGCCATGGGCGCAGACATCATCGGGGTCAACTGCTCCCTCGGCCCGGAAGAACTCATGCCCATCGTCAAAACTTTGGCAGAAAACTGCACCTGCCCCATCAGCGTCCTGCCCAACGCCGGTATGCCCTACCTCAAGGACGGCCAGACCGTCTTTCCCATGGGGCCGAAAGACTTCGGCAAATGGGGGGTAAAACTTTTGGAAGCCGGTGCCAGTTACTTAGGCGGCTGCTGCGGCACAACGCCCGAACATATCCGGGAACTGGCTAAAGCCGTAAGAAATTTGCCCCTGCCGGAGCGCAGACTTCCAGCCAAAAGACTTTGGCTGACCAGCCGCAGTAAATCCGTCTGCATTGATAGAAAAATGCCCACCCGCCTGATTGGCGAGCGCATCAACCCCACAGGCCGCAAAAAACTGGCTGCGGAAATCCGTGACGGCTCCCTTTTGGGCGTGAAAAAAGAAGCCGTCAATCAGGTCAAAGCCGGTGCCCATCTGCTTGATGTCAACATGGGCGTAGGCGGTATCGACCAGACTGCCGCTATGGCCAAGGCCGTCACCGAAATCGCCCAGCTTACCGATGTGCCGCTGGCCATTGATACCAGCGATGCCGCAGCCTTGGAAGCCGGACTCAAAGCCTATCCCGGCCGCGCCCTCATCAACTCCGTGAGCTATGAGCCGGAACGCATCGAAAAGTTCCTGCCACTGGCCAAACGCTATGGCGCCGCAATTCTCTGCCTGCCCATCACGCCGGACGGTGTCCCCAAAACAGCCGAAGAACGCATCGAGGTTATGCACAAAATCATTGCCGCCGCCAAAGATGCAGGTTTGGATGATGGTGATTTTCTCCTTGATGCCTTGGTTATGACCGTTTCTGCCGATAAGCATGCCTGCTATGAGGTACTGATTACCCTGCAGATGTACCGGGAACGCTTTGGCTATCCTACGACCATGGGCCTTTCCAATATCTCCTTTGGCCTGCCCAACCGCCCGCTGATTAACAGCACCTTCTTTGCGATGTGTCTGGCGGCCGGCCTCGATGCCCCCATTATGAATCCTTATGACGAATCCATGCAGAACACCCTGATGGCCTCTGCCGCACTCTTAGGCGATGACCCCAACGGTCTTGCCTACAGCAAAAACGCCGCCAATCTGGCTGTGCCCAAAGCCGCCGCTGCCGCCAAAGTAACGGAGCAGACACCGCTCGAAGCCATCAAACAGGCTGTAATCGACGGCGAAAAGGACGAAGTTCCCCTTCTGGTGGAAAATGCCCTCAACGCCGGACTTGACGGCAATACCATCACGGAACAGGCACTCACTGCCGCCATGACGGATATCGGCGTGGACTTCGGCGCAGGCCGTATGTTCCTGCCACAGGTACTCCTGTCAGCCGAAACCATGCGAGCAGCATTCAATAAACTCAAAGAGCTGACACCGGTCAATCAGACACCGAAACAGGGAACCGTAGTTATTGCCACCGTCAAAGGCGATGTGCACGATTTGGGCAAAAATATCACCGGTGCCCTGCTCGCCAACAGCGGCTTCAAACTCATTGATTTGGGCAAGGACGTGGACAGCACGGAAATCGTCAAAGCCGCTATCGAAAACAACGCCGATATTGTCGGCCTCTGTGCGCTTATGACCACCACCATGGTACAGATTGACAAGGTGATTGCCGACCTCAAAGAAGCCGGCTGTGCGGCTAAAGTCATGGTCGGCGGCGCCGCCGTTACGCAGGAATACGCCGACAGTGCCGGAGCCGATGCTTATGCCCCGGACGGAGTAAAAGCCGTAGAACTGGCGAAAGAATTGGTAAAAAAGCAATAAGTTATCCACAGTTTTATCCACAATATTCACGTTTTCCGTGGATAACTTGCTTATAAAGGCACTAAAAAGGGAGGCGAAACGCCTCCCTTTTATATATTCTTTTTTAGAACAGGACTTTTGCCAGATGCAAGTATTCCGGGTCAAGCTGTTTCTTGTTGTTTACGGAGTCATGCAGGTCGATGGATACTACACGTCCCTTGCTGAAGCCGAATACCACATCAGACAGACCGGAAATCAACGCCAGAGCAGCCTGCTCACCGAGCTGGCTGGCACGTACACGGTCGATAACCGTGGGCGAACCGCCACGCTGAATGTGACCCAGTACCGTTACACGGGTATCGAGTTCCGTCTTCTTGGCAATGAAATCCCCGATTTCCTGTGCATTGCCTGCGCCTTCAGCAACTACTACAAGGATGTAGCGCTTGCCCTGTTCATAGGCATTCTTCATGTCATCACAGAGCTTGTCCAGGTCAAACGATTCTTCCGGTACGAGAATGTACTCAGCACCACCGGAAATACCGGCAACCAGTGCCAGCCACCCCGAACTGCGGCCCATTACTTCCATAACGATGACACGACGATGGGCCGAAGCCGTGTCACGTAACTTATTGATGGCATCAATGATGGTATTGGCAGCCGTATCGCAGCCAATCGTGTAGTCAGAACCCCAAACGTCATTGTCGATGGTACCCGGCAGGCCTACGATAGGAATGCCCGTTTCCTGCGACAGCAGGGAAGCACCACGCAGGGAGCCGTCACCGCCGATTACGCACAGACCCTGAATCCCGCGGTCAACGAGATGCTGATAGCCCAGCATACGGCCTTCCGGTGTCTTCCAGCGTTTGCAGCGTGCCGTTCCGAGGAACGTACCACCGCGCTGAATGATATCACCCACGTCTTTGGACTGCATTTCAAACATCCGTTCTTCCAGCAAGCCATGATAGCCGTCTTTAATCCCCCAAACCTTTACCCCTTCGTAAAGAGCCGTGCGGACAACAGCGCGAGCCGCCGCATTCATTCCGGGGCTGTCGCCGCCGCTGGTCATGACTGCAATGCTTTTTAACATAATCGAAGTTCCCCCTTGAATTATCAGCAATCTGCGGTCATATGGCTGGCCGCAGGAAAAAACAAATCTCACTAATCCCTATCATATCATAAAAAGAAGAAATCTAACAGGAATTTTTTCATGTACCTACAAAGTTAATTGTTACTGGCAGAAGGGGACTGTTTTTTGTATTCGCGCAAATGTCTCGCATGGTATTGCCGTTTTTTTAGCTATATGCGCTGGTCACCACGGCGCGGCTTTCAACTTTACTTCCCGGTCTTTCTTTCGCGAGCCAGCCTGCGGCAGTGCGCTCCATACAAAAAACAGCCCCCTTCTGCCAAGACACAAATTCCCCTCGCCCTGACGACATTTGCTTACTTGAAAATATCCTTGACAATGAGATATATTTCGTGTTAAATTCGTTGTAGTTGATGCTGTGCGACTGACGGAAGTGGATAACCACAGGGAGCACAGGGAAGAAAAGCCGACCGTCTGGGTGAAAGCCCGGATTTGTGTCGGCTTTTTGCTATATGGAGGATATGGAGGAAAATTGCAATGACAGAAATGGAACTGAAATACGGCTGCAACCCCAATCAGAAACCGGCCAGAGTTTTCTGCGAAAAAGGTCTGCCCTTTACGGTGCTGAATGGCAAACCGGGGTATATCAACCTGCTCGATGCCTTTAACAGCTGGCAGCTTGTGCGTGAACTCAAAGAAGCCACCGGCCTGCCCGCCGCCGCTTCCTTCAAACACGTCAGCCCGGCAGGTGCCGCCGTTGCCGTTCCCCTTTCCGAAGCCCTGCAAAAGGCCTGCTTCGTCGAAGGCGTGGAACTCAGCCCTGTGGCAACCGCCTATATCCGCGCCCGCGGTGCTGACCGCATGTCCTCCTATGGTGATTTCGTTGCCCTGTCCGATGAATGCGATGCCCAGACCGCCAGTTTCCTGAAACGCGAAGTTTCCGACGGCATTATTGCCCCTTCCTACACTGCTGAAGCACTGGAAATCCTGAAATCCAAGCGCAAAGGCACTTATCTCGTCATTCAGATGGATACCGAATATCAGCCTGCACCGCTGGAACAGAAACAGGTCTTTGGCATTACCTTTGAACAACAGCGCAATGATATCAAACTCACTGCTGACTGCCTCAAAGAGATTCCCACGGCCAACAAAGAACTGCCGGAAAGCGCCAAGCGTGACCTTTTAATTGCCTTGATTACCTTGAAATACACCCAGTCCAATTCCGTCTGCTATGCCAAAGACGGACAGGCTATCGGCATTGGCGCTGGGCAGCAGTCCCGTGTGCATTGCACCCGCCTTGCCGGCAATAAGGCCGATATCTGGTATCTGCGCCAGTGTCCCAAGGTAATGAACCTTCCGTTCCGTGACGATGTACGCCGCCCGGACAGAGACAATGCCATTGATGTATACGTTGGCGAAGAAAGCGAAGACCTGTTAACCGATGGCAGCTGGGAACACCTGTTCACCGAAAAACCTGCCCCGCTTACCCGCGAGGAAAAAAAGGCATGGCTTGCCACACAGACAGGCGTTGCCCTTGGCTCGGATGCCTTCTTCCCCTTCGGTGACAATATCGAACGCGCCCGCAAAAGCGGTGTAAGCTACATTGCACAGGCAGGCGGTTCCATCCGTGACGATAACGTTATCGCCACCTGCGACAAGTACAATATGACCATGGCTATGACGCATATTCGCTTGTTCCATCATTAATTTACTTACCCCGTTCTTACACATACACACAGCAAAATCGCTGACGGCTAGTCCGTCAGCGATTTTAACTTTTATGATTTACAGGGAAATCCGGAAAACATCCTCCAGTACATCCCGCACACTCGTATGTGCAGGCCAGAACTGATTCTTTTTCTTCATCACCTTCATTACACTGTGATAAATTTCATCCTCCAAAGAGCCGGACACGATATTTTCCCAATTGTGCACACTATAGGGCCGTTCCTTGATGGCATTATCCGGACGGCCTGCGACCTCCAGCTCACTCAGGAATTGTATCTGCTGTGTTTTGGGACGCAGGTAATAATGTTCCAAAAAATACTTCTGCGGATAGCTGTACTCCTCGTCAGGCTCTACCTTCACCAGCCGAATCCACACATCCAGAATCTTTTCCGACTCTGAATAAGGAATATCCCGCCAACGGGCATTCTGAGAATCCAGATAGTAAGCAAAGCCATTATCTTCCAGCAAAAAAACATAGCGTTCCTTTTTACTTTGCGCTTCTGCACCCTGTCCATTCTGCTGTCGTTTTTTCTCTAAGGCCTTAGCTAAGGCGCCTTTTTCCTCACTGCTGTCCTGCTTGCTGAACCAGTCATCAGCACGGCTGGTATCCGTCTTTATCTCGGTGTTAGCCGGAATCTCCTCCGGTTCTGCCCCAATCTCCTCTGCCGCCTGTCCCCAGAGCGGCATACACCATATAACAGCAACTACCCCCGCAGCCGCCCACTTCTGCCACTTGTTCATCAGCTCACCTCTATTCACAGACACATCATCTTATTTCTATGTATATTCTCCATTCATGCAAAATATCCTTTTCCTTATGCACAAGAGAAAAAATAAGCAGGGATTTCTCCCCGCTTGTATCAAATAGTCACCGTTCACTAACCTTAATATCGTCCATTGCTTCCTGCATCGCATTGGCTACAGAGCGCTCCAATACCCGTCCATTGATATGTCCATTATGCGTTTTCCCGCTGGTTGCAATATCATTGCGGTAAAGGTAATTACCACTATTTACATCAATCAAACGAACACGCAGCCACACATTCTTGGTTACTGTGTTGGTGTTAAACAACACATAGTCATGCCCATAAACCTTTCCCTTGCCATTGCTAAGAGTCAGGACAAATACATAATCGTAATTGCATTCACGACCTGCCCGCACATAGTCCATACGGCGCATATCGGCAAGACCACGAGGACGGTTTGGAATAGCCATACCATCAACATCTACACGTGAAGATTTTGTCACGCGCGTTTCATCTCCAGATACATTATTTTTACTGCCACCAATACGTATTCTTGCGCCCCAGCCTTTGTTATCTGTATTCGTTATGTTGTTGATTATCCCAGTAGTTGTGCTATCTACTGTGTTGTTAAAAGAATCATTACTTGTAATTCCATTATCATCATCTGACGAATCAGCATTACTTTGTGACCCCGTAACACTTCCAGATACTTCAGAACCTATATATACCGTTTTGGATTGATCCGTTGGTGGTTTATATGTTCTTTTCCCTCCACCAATACTAGCACTTATTCCCTTAGTCGCTGTTGAATAATTATATTCCGTTTCCCGTGTGGTAGCATATTCCCGCTGGTCATAATATAAATCTTCTGCATACTGCAACAATCTGCTGTTTATATCCGTTCCCTTAATAACCGCGAAATAGTCAATCGGGAATTTTTGCCGCAAACGGCTATAGACCTGATTCTTTACGCGGTCTTCCACCACCATATTTTCATCACCATTGATGACTACGGCAATCCTCACCCGCCCATCACGCGCCGGCTTATCATCTCCGTAAATCAACTCATGGGAGCGACGGTAAACATCGGAACTCTCATAGTCTTTATGCTTTTTCAGTTCCCTCTCCATAACCTCAATCTTCGGCTGGCTCCGGGCTTCGACAACGGCAAATCCCCAATCCGTCTGACTTAAATTTAGAGTCTGCCCCCCCCGCAAATACAAATGCCCATTGTCAATGCAATCATAAAAGTCTTCTTTCCCATCTTTTTAGCCCCCTCACAAATCCCTTTGTATTGGTAAAATCTACGGTCACTTATTGCACTCTATATTATATCCTAAATTTTCACAAAAGTCCATTTTATCTTTTTGCGCAACGAAAAAAGCCGCCCTCGACCAAAAGGGCGACTTTCTCATGTCCTAACAGCGGACTTCGTGCGTTGCTGACAGCCAATCTGCAACGCCATTAGCTATGAAATATTTACCTTGCTTATATTGTAGCACACAGCAACAGAAAATGCTATAATTATTTTGCTGTGCACCTCTCAGCGGAAGGGAGGGTAAGCATATGAAATATTTACCACTGTTGCGCGACTTCCTGCTTTCTATGCTTGCAGGATTGGCAGCCAACTATCTGTTTACCGTGCTGGTGAAATAGCACAGCCACCAGTAAATACCTCGGGCACAAGCCAGCCGTAGAGGGAGATTAGCCGTCCACGACCAATGGGCGGCTTTTCGTTTACCATAAATCAAAAAGCCGCCCTCGACCAAAAGGGCGGCTTTCTCATGTCCTAACAACGGACTCTGTGCGTCACAGGCGGTCAACCAGTAACGCTGTCAGCAATGAAATTCTTAAACCTATTGTAATTATAGCATACTGCACGAAAAATGCTATAATTATTTTGCTGTACACCTCTCAGCGGAAGGGAGGGTTAGCATTGAAATTTTTAAGCCTTTGGCGTGACTTCCTGCTTTCTCTGATTGCAGGTTTAGCCGCCAACTACCTGTTCACCGTGCTGATGAAGTAGTACAGCCATCAGTAAATACCTCGGGCAAAGGTCAGCCGTAGAGGGAGATTAGCCGTCCACGACCAATGGGCGGCTTTTCGTTTATCCTTTTTTCTTCCCCGTCTGTGATGCTTCGGATACGCCTTTTTGACTATTGGTCATATTAAGTATTTCTATCGCGGATTTGCGGACGTCATCGGGAATGGTGAATTTTTCTTTCTGATTTACACCGCTATAGGTCATGTGGAACTTCAGTTCGCTGAAAGATACCAGGGATTCCATCATTTCGCGTTCGTCATTGCTCAATTTGATTTTCCCGGCAGCTTTATCGTTGATGACATTTTTAGCATAGGCACGAATCAGCGGCGTTAAATCGGTACTGATGGTAACGGTCTTATGGTCAGCCTTATTCACCACCCAATCGACTGTTAAGTCCGTCCCCTGCAAGGCTTTTGTCAGGGTATCCAGCATGGCCTGATGTTCCTTTTTTTCCTTGTCTGAAAGTTTCAGTGTTCCATCATCCAAATATTTTTCAGACACCTGCATCATTTTACCGGCATCTATTACAATCTGCAAGCCCTGCTGCGTATCCGTTTCATTTATCAAAGAAACATTTTTCACCGCCTGCAAGCTGTCATCCATAAAATTCGCGGCACCATTTTGCCAAACATTGGCCAGTTCTGCCGGAATTCCCGGCACAGACAGTTTTACCCACTTACCTGCCCGCTGTGCATAAAGGTTCAACAGACCATTTCTATTTTCCAAATAAAACGGAATATCTTCATGGCTGGTAAGATTCATTTTTTTCGCCTTAATATCCCAGCGCATTGAACCTTGCCAATACATGGTACTGTCACGCAGAACCTTGCCTTTGGCATTCAACTCCCAATGATAATCGGGGCCCAATAAATCAAGATTGGTGCTCACCGCTCGCTCGTCATTGAAATTTGCCATATACGCTTCTTTATAGACACTCATGGCGTCCTGCGGTTCAGCCGCCATGGCCGGACTGCCGCTCCATAACAGAACGCCACAGCCTACGGCAGCAGCAATTTTTTTCCACATTTGCATTCACTCCCTTAATCGCTTTATCCTTCGCTTACATAACTGCGCTCATTCGCAGGAATCTTATCCCACTCCACGGCGTTGACCGCAACATTATTTTTTAACCCCCATGCGGCGGCAATTCCTGCTGCTTCCCCCATGCTCATGCAGGTAGGCTGAATACGGAAAGAAGCCTGCGCCGCAAAGCTGCCGCTGGCACAGCGGCCTACCACCAAAAGGTTGGACAGTTCATTCGTCACCAATGCGCGATAGGGGATTTCGTAGTATTGGCCTTTTTTCAACTTTTCAAAGAGGTCAAGCTTAACATCATGAATGTCAACGGGGTATGCCGTGCGGCAGACTGCATCGGGGAAATGATGGGCTTTCGTATAATCCTCAACATCCATGTAATACTTGCCGCGAATGCGCCAGGACTCCCGTACACCAATCATACTTGCCTCGCGGCTGATGTAGGCTTTTTCAAAGCCGGGTATATTCTTGATGAAGAAGGCCGACAAATGCCGCATCATTCGGCGGCCAAAACTTACCGCCTTGCTGGCCGAAACCGCATCCGTTGCGCTGAACGACAGGGGCGGCATCTCCGGACAGTTCATCGACATAACCGCAGGCTTGCCCGGAATCGAAAAAGCCTGAATATAGAGGATATCGTCCTCAGTTACTTCGCCCCGCGCCACGCCATCTTTGAAGAATTTTTCGTTCTTTTTCCACTTGGCAAATTCAAAGAAGGGCGCGCGTTTTTCCTTTAACGCCTCTTCCACGATGGTGACAAACTTTCCATGCGTATAATCGTCATGCAGTTCCTTTTGGAAGAAGTTAAAAACTTTTTTGACATCAATACCGCCCATTTCAAAGCGCAAACTCATGGGCTGGTTGCGGCCTGTCGATTCCGAGCCTTTTTCTGCGGGAACCCCGGCAAATCTCGCCAGCAGAGCATCCCCTGTACCATCGATGAACACCTTGGCGGTAATTTTCGCCAGCCCCTCCGGGGTCTGGATAACACAGGCGATGATTTTTTCGTCCTGCACCACCGTTCCGACCAGTGCGGCATTATAAAGAATATCGACCCCGGCTTCAGCACACATTTCATCATAAACGAGCGCCAGATATTCCGGAACATATTGTCCCCGTCCACCACCATAATAAGTGTCCGTGTCAATGCCCAGTGACGGGGAAACGCCCTGACTTTCCATACGCTTGTTCAAATCCGTGATATATGGCGTATCGCTGCCATCGACAAAGGTTGGCATACAGGGGAACACACAGCCCTGAGTTGCAAGCCCCCCAAGAGAAATGCCGCGTTCCACCAGCACCACTTTTGCTCCCTTACGGGCAGCGCTGATGGCAGCAGCAGTACCGGCAGAACCACCCCCAACCACACAGACATCCACATTAAAAATTACAGGCAATTCCACTTCCGTAAAATTCATTGCCGTTGTCGATGATGCGACAGCCTGTCCAGTTTCCATGCTACTCCCCAGCAATGTTCCTGCGGCTGCTGCACCCATCAGCTTCATAAAGCTGCGGCGTGACAGGGGAATCAAAAATGATTTATCCATAGGGGTATTCATCTCCTTCTGTCCCAAAATAAGTAGGATAACGGTATTATAAAGCCCCTATTCGCTTTGAATAGGGGCTTTTCCTTCCTTAATTCAGCCATTGCATCCGTAAATTTCGCTAAATTTTTGCTAAACCTGTTTATATCCTTTACACTATGGGATTTTTAGTCGGTGTCCCGGCCTTGCGCGGATAGGCTTTCGGCGTGGGCATGGTCTTGGTGATGGTGATAACCGCCCGCTTATCGTCCAGCTCCGGCAATTTCACCGGACGGATTTCCGTCCTGCTTCCGCCCATGACCTTTATGGCCTTGGCGGCTTCTTCCGCTTCATCATGATACTGCATTCCTTTGAGGGCGATAAAGTGACCGCCTTTTTTGACAAATGGCAGGCAGTATTCACAGAGAATGGGGAGCCTTGCTACTGCTCTGGACACCGCGATATCGAAGGACTCGCGGTATTTTTTATTGCGGGCGCCCTCTTCAGCGCGGGCATGGACGCATTCAACCTCCTTTAAGCCCAGTTCCTCAACCACCGTCTGCAGGAACTTAATGCGCTTGTTGAGGGAATCCATCAACGTCAGCTTGATTTCCGGGCAGAAAATCTTTAAGGGCAGGCCAGGAAAGCCTGCGCCGGTGCCCACATCAATAACGGTTGTACCGTCCTTAAAGAGGTTTTCATCATAGGCCGTAATGCTGTCAATCATATGTTTGATGGCAACTTCCTTGGGTTCAGTGATGGCGGTGAGGTTAATCTTTTCATTCCACTCCACCAGCAGTTCGAAGTAGCGGTTATACTGCTCCATCTGCGTAGAGCTAAGGTTTATGCCGTATTCGGCTGCCGCTTTGGCAAGTTCTTCCTTAAACATCGGCTTTGACCTCCCCTGCCTTAATGCGCTGCTGTTGTTCGAGCCAGATAAGCAGTACGGAAATATCTGCCGGCGATACGCCGCTGATGCGGCTGGCCTGTCCTACGGAGCGCGGACGGATAGCCTTTAATTTCTCCCGGCCCTCGTCCCGCAGGCTGGGCACTTCATCATAATCGAGGTCTTCCGGCAGGAGTTTTTCTTCGAGTTTTTCCATGCGTTCAACCTGTTCCAGCTGTTTTTTGATATAGCCTTCATAGGTGATGGTGATTTCCACCTGCTGTTTGACTTCCTTATTGAGTTCCGGCAGGTCGAAAAGCTCTGCGAGTTTATCATAGTCCAAATCCGGACGACGCAGGAGGTCATAGAAGCTCGTCGCATTGCGCACCGGTTCAATGCCTGCCGCCGTGAGTTTTTCCGTGATTTCCTTAGTAGGGTTAATGCTGTTCTTGCGCAGATAATCCAGAGCTTCATTGATGGCGTTCTGCTTTTCGGTGTATCTTGCCCAACGGTCATCTTTGACCAGACCGACGCGGCGGCCGAGCGGCGTCAAGCGTTGGTCTGCATTGTCCTGCCGCAGCAGCAATCGGTATTCGGCGCGGCTCGTCATAATGCGGTACGGCTCATTGGTTCCCTTCGTCACCAAATCGTCAATGAGCACGCCGATATAGGCTTCACTGCGCTTTAACACCAATGGTTCTTCACCCTTAATCAGCATGGCGGCATTGATACCGGCGATAATGCCCTGCGCCGCCGCTTCTTCATAGCCGGAAGTGCCATTGGCCTGTCCGGCGGAGAAAAAGCCCTGAATGTTCTTGAATTCCAAAGTCGGCTTTAACTGCGTGGGGTCAATGCAGTCGTATTCAATGGCATAGCCGGCGCGCATGACTTTGGCGTGTTCCAGTCCCGGAATGGTGCGCAGGAAAGCCAGCTGCACATCCATGGGCATAGACGTGGACATGCCCTGCACATAGACCTCGTTGGTATGACGGCCTTCCGGCTCTAAGAACAGCTGATGGCGCTCTTTGTCCGGGAAACGCAGGATTTTCGTTTCAATGGACGGGCAGTAACGGGGGCCAATACCCTCGATAATACCATTGGCCATCGGGGCACGTTCCATATTGTCCCGCAGGATTTTATGGGTTTCTTCGTTGGTGTAGGTCAGGTAACAGGGAATCTGCTCACGGGTCACTTCATCGCTCATAAAGGAGAAGTTGCGGCATTCCTCATCACCGGGCTGAATTTCCATCTTGCTGTAATCGAGGGTGCGGGCATCTACGCGGGCGGGCGTACCCGTCTTAAAGCGCATCAGCTTTACGCCGACTTCTTTGAGCGAATCGGAGAACTTCACCGCCGCCCTTTGACCTGCCGGGCCGCCCTCATAGGTGTGTTCGCCGATGATAATGCGCCCTTTGAGATAAGTGCCTGTCGCCATAATTACCGCCTTAGCGGTGTAGATTTCGCCGGTTTCCGACTGCACGCCGGTAACTTTGCCATCTTCAACCAGCAGTTTATCAATCAAGAGCTGTTTGACATCCAGATTTTCCGTCTGTTCGCAGGTTTCCTTCATCGTGAACTGGTAGAGTTTTTTATCGGCCTGTGCGCGCAGAGCATGGACAGCCGGGCCTTTGCCCGTGTTGAGCATGCGGAACTGAATGCAGGTCTTATCGGCATTGACGCCCATTTCCCCGCCTAAAGCATCAAGCTCCCGCACGAGATGGCCTTTCGCCGGGCCGCCTACGGACGGATTGCAGGGCATCATGGCAATATTGTCCATTGAAAGCGTTGTCAGCAGGGTATTACAGCCAATGCGGGCGGCCGCCAGCGCCGCCTCTACGCCGGCATGACCTGCCCCCACTACGATTACATCATAAGAGCCGGCAACAAATACGTTTTTACTTTCCATTTTCCTTACCTTCTTATTTACCAATACAGAACTTCGAGAAAATCTCATCAATGATATCTTCGCCCACCGTATCGCCGGTGATTTCACCTAATTTTTCCCAGGCCGAACGCAGGTCGATGGAGATAAAGTCCAGCCCCATGCCTGCTTCAATGGTCGTGAGGGCCGCAGCTAAATGAACATCTGCCTGCCGCAGGAGATTGGCCTGCCGTTCATCGCTGACAAAACTGCCTTCATCAGCTGCCACCGCGCCGCCGTAAACCTTATCCTGAATCGCCTGCACCAGCGTATCCAGACCATGATTTTCCTTGGTGGAAATTTCGATAACCGGAACATTTGCCTTGGCAGATAATACCTCTGCCGTAACCACGGATTGCAAATCGCTCTTATTGAGCAGGACGATAGCATCCCGCCCGGCAAGCAGGGAGAGGATTTCCTCGTCCTCGCTGTCCAGCGGCCTTGAACCGTCAAAGAGAGCCAGTACCAAAGCGGCCTCACTGACCATCTGCCGCGCCTTTTCGACACCGATTTTTTCCACCACATCTTCCGTGGCACGAATGCCGGCCGTGTCGATAATGCGCAGGGGAACGCCGCCCACATTGGCATATTCCTCGATGGAATCGCGGGTCGTACCGGGAATATCGGTGACAATCGCGCGTTCTTCCTGCAATAAGGCATTTAAGAGACTGGACTTGCCGACGTTAGGCTTGCCCACGATAGCGGTCATGAGTCCATCCCGCAGAATACGGCCTGTGCCGGCGGTTTTGATGAGTTTGGCTATATTATTGCGCACATCAACCACTTTTTCAGCTACACTTTCCGTTACCACATCATCGACTTCATCTTCGGGAAAATCAATAGCGGCTTCCAAGTGCGCAATCTGGCCGAGAATCTCCTGCCGGAAGGATTTTATCTTTGCCGAAAACGCACCGGTCAGATGGCCCGTTGCCATTTTCAGCGAACGGTCGGTCTTGGCCGTGATGATATCCATAACCGCCTGTGCCTGCGATAAGTCCAGACGGCCATTTAAGAACGCGCGCTTGGTAAACTCGCCGCCCTCAGCTGGTCTTGCGCCATGCGCGTAGGTCAAGGCCAACGTCTTGCGCAGGGGCATAACGCCGCCATGACATTGGAGCTCGACCACATCTTCCTTCGTATAGGAATGGGGGGCCTTCATCATCAACACCATGGCTTCGTCGATAACCTGACCAGCTTCGTCCACAATACGGCCATAGACAGCCCGATGGCTGGCATAATCGCTAAGTGCCTTGCCGCTGGCAGGCCGGAACATCTTTTCCGCTACAGCTATTGCCTGTTCTCCGCTCAAACGGATAATGCCGATGCCGCCCTCCCCCTGGGCGGTGGCAATAGCACTAATCGTATCTCCTTGCATAATCTCACCTACTCGATAATAGTAAAAGGGCAGCCTCAATAATGAGACAGCCCTTTCACAGCTCTCTTAGCCAATTTATTAATCTTCGTTGTAATGCTCCTGATAACGCTCACCATTGTCGTAATTTCTACGGCGGCGGCGACGACGGGGCACAATCACCACATAACGGCGTGGTTCCTCTCCGGCACTGTAAGTGCTGACCCGATGATTATCCTGCAAAGCCATGTGAATGATTTTACGCTCATGGCGGTTCATGGGTTCGAGATGTACTTCATCCCCAATACGGCAGGCCTTTTCCGCCAAATGCCCGGCCAAACGCATCAATGTTTCTTCCCGGCGGGCACGATAGCCTTCAATGTCAATGATAATGCGAACCCGGCCTTCAGCCACGCCGCGATTAGCCGTAAGATTCACCAGATATTGCAAGGAATCCAGAGTCTGACCATGCTTGCCGATAAGAATCCCCAGATTCTCGCCTTCAAGGTTGAAGATAACGCCATCTTCACCTTCCGCCTGCTGCCAGGTAACATCAATGTTCATCGCGGCAAAGACTTCCCGCAGGAACTTCTCAGCCCGTTCCAGCTGCTCCGCAACTGGAACCGCAGGAACAGCGCTGTCCATGGAAACGGCTTTTTCTTCTGCAAGTTCATTTGCAGA
Source organism: Pseudoselenomonas ruminantium (assembly GCA_002448495.1). GTDB lineage: Bacteria > Bacillota > Negativicutes > Selenomonadales > Selenomonadaceae > Selenomonas_A > Selenomonas_A ruminantium_I. The sequence goes on from DJYL01000135.1 coordinate 15,325, forward strand.
TGGTTCAACCACGGCCACTTTTTCAACGCTTACAGCTTCTGCGCTCTGCACAGCAGTTTCCCTGCGCGTAACTTTTAGTTTCGCCGGTTTTCCGAAAAATCCCAGAAAACCCTTAGAGGGAGCTTCCAATACTTCATAATCAACATCATTTTCGCAGCAGCCCAGCTGCTGCACAGCAGCGGCCAAAGCCTCTGCCACGGTCTTGCCCGTTACTTCAACTACCTGTGCCATTAGGCAGCCTCCTTCTTCGGTGCGGTGTTGTCACCGCGATACATCCACCACTGCTGGACAATCTGTACAACGTTCATGGTAACCCAGTAAAGTACCAGTCCCGATGGGAAGTTAATGCTGATCCAGCCGATAAACAGCGGCATAATGAACATCATCATCTTCATCTGCGGATTGTTGCTGTCCGTTGTAGTCATTTTCTGCTGCAAAAACGTTGTGAGTGCCGAAAGTACAGGCAGAATATAAAGCGGGTCGGGGTCGGACATACTGGTCATCCAAAGGAAATAAGCCGACTCCGGCGTAGGATAGTTGAAGTTGTACAGAGAATAATACATCCCCATAAGAATCGGCATCTGGATAAGGAGCGGCAGACAGCCGGCAAGCGGATTAACTCCGGCATCCTTGTAGAGTGCGCCGATTTTCTGCTGCATCATCTGCGGATTATCCTTGTATTTCTCCTGAATCTTCTTCATCTTCGGCGACAGTTCCTGCATCGCCTTCATGGACTTGACCTGCTTCACCGTCAGCGGATACAGAACCATCTTGACGATAATCGTCAGCAGAATAATTGCCCAACCATAGCTGGCAAAACCTGCCGCACTGGTTATCGCAAAGAGACTCTCCAGCACAAAACGCAGGAGACTTTCAATCGGAGAAAAAATCGTGCTAAAAAATTCCAAACCATCACGTCCTAATCTAAATACCTATAAACCTTATGGTACAGGGTCATAACCGCCTTCATGGAAGGGATGGCAGCGCAGAATACGCTTCAATGCCAGCCAGCCGCCCCGGCGGGCCCCATATTTCTCAATTGCGATGCGCGCATATTCCGAACAAGTGGGAATATAACGACAGGTCGGCGGTTTCAACGGGGAAATAAAGTGTTGATAAATCCATACCAACCCCAGTAAAAAATTTTTCACTTAAAGATGCCCGCCTTTTTTCCCAGCGTCAGAAAGGATTTTTCCACCACTGGACATTTCACATTGAGCATAGCCTGTCTGCCCACGAGCAGCAGGGCAATCCCCGGCCTCAACTCGTTGCTGTGAAGGCGGTAAGTCTCCCGCAAAAGCCGCTTTACCCGGTTGCGCTTCACGGCACAGCCCAGTTTTTTCCCGGCAGCAAAGCCGACTTTCCCCGCTAAAGCCTCCGACTCAAAGACATAGAGAACAAAATAGCGGTTAGCCATAGACTTTCCCTGACGGTAGACCCGCTGAAAGTCATTACGGCGCTTGAGCATCCGCCGTCTCGGTAACTCGAACATACCTGTATTCACCAAAATCTATCTAAAACTTAATGTTAATATCAAAGAAAAAGGTCACTTGAAAGTGACCTTGCTTAAAATTTATGCCGAAAGCTTCTTTCTGCCGCGCTGGCGTCTTCTCTTCAAAACGAGACGGCCGCCTTTCGTCTTCATGCGCTCACGGAAGCCATGGGTCTTCTTTCTCCAGTGGTTGTTCGGCTGAAAAGTCATCTTCATTCGGTATACACCTCCTTAAACGGATATTATTCTGATTTCAGAAATTCGTATTCATCTCTTATCTTGAGGTCACCCTCGCATTAAGAATCACTGTAAATTATAGCCTAAGGCATGGGCAGTGTCAATATAATATCCACGCTTTTTTACCGTCCATCTGTGGATAATTTTTTATAATCTCTCCCTATCCACAGAAAAATTGTTGATAACTCTGTGCGATTTTGGTAAGATATTGTTGGTAATTTTGCGGAAAACTTCACAGGACACGATTTTCGGGAGGGTTCGACTCCCGCATTTTTATCCCATTTTCCCGCCTCATCCCTCGTGGATACCTCGACTTATCCACAGCTGTGGATAATCATGTGGATAAACTTATACACCTGTGGACAAAAATATTATCATACTTTATACGCAGAAAGGAACTTTCTAATATGGAGCAAACACAGCTACAGGCTGTTTGGGCACAGATTCTGGACAAGATGAAAGAACAGGAACTGGTTGGTCCGTCAGCCTACAATTGGCTAAATCCGGTTGAGCCTATCTCCCTGACCGAAGAAACACTTGAACTTGGCACCCAGACAGAAATGGCTAAGGAATGGATCGCCGAGCGATATCTTATTTTCATTGAGGATGCCGCTAAGGCCGTTTTTGGCATCCCCAAAAAAGTCGTGCTGACCGTACAGGAAAACAAGCTCTCCAACGAAGAACCACAACCTGTCTCCCGCCCCGGCAAAAAAGAAAATCCGGATCAGGGTTCATTGTTCCCAGATGACACTGCTTCAGCAGAAACAATAAAAAACACCATAGATATCCCCATCGTGGCTCCCGGCGATAATTCTTCGCTGAATCCAAAATACACCTTCGATACCTTCGTCACGGGCAAATCCAATAATTTCGCTCATGCCGCTGCCATGGCCGTGGCGGATAAACCGGGCAAAACCTACAACCCTTTCTTTATGTATGGTGGCGTAGGTCTTGGCAAGACTCATCTCATGCATGCCATTGGCAACCGCGTACTCAAGAATCATCCCGAAATGCGGGTGTTATATGTCTCCAGTGAACAATTTACCAATGAAATCATTCAGGCCATCCAACAGGGTACCTCGGATAAATTCCGCCAGAAATACCGCAATATTGATGTGCTGCTGATTGACGATATTCAGTTCATTTCCGGCAAAACCAGTACGCAGGAAGAATTCTTCCATACCTTCAATACGCTGTATGATGCCCAGAAACAGGTCATCATTTCCTCCGATAGACCGCCCCGCGAAGTGGAACGCCTTGAAGAACGCCTGCGTTCCCGTTTTGAATGGGGTCTGACCACAGATATCCAGGCACCGGATTTGGAAACCCGCATCGCCATTTTGAAAAACAAGGCTCAGAGCGACCATTTCAGCGTCCCCGATGATGTGATGGTCTACATCGCCAGCCGCATTGACAGCAATATCCGTGAGTTAGAAGGCGCACTCACCCGCGTTGTGGCGTTTGCCTCCCTGACCAAACGTCCGGTAAATACCGAACTCGTAGCCGAAGCCCTAAAGGATATCTTCCCCAACGGCAAGGCCAAGGAAGTCACGATGGATGTCATTCAGGAAATCGTCGCCTCCTATTTCAAAATCAAAATTGAAGACCTTCAATCCAAAAAGCGCACAAGAAATATCGCTTATCCCCGGCAAATTGCTATGTATCTCTGCCGCGAGATGACTGAAACTTCTCTGCCTCAGATTGGCCATTTTTTTGGCGGCCGCGACCATACAACCGTTATCCATGCCTATGACAAAATCAGTCAGGACAAGGAAACCGATGCACGGCTCAGCGGTATTCTGAACGAACTGATGGATCGTATTCAAAAGGTCTGAGCATTATTCTATCCACGCCCTCGCTATACACAATGAGGGCGTGGATAACTTTGTGGAAATGCTTATTGACTTCCTGTTGGCAATTTGTGGATAAATAATACCTGTGTAAAATCCCGTGGATAATGTGGATAACACTCCCTCTTATTTTCAACACTTTATTAACAGGCTGACTGTCGATAATCCATGCCGCCGTCTCCCTTTTCCACATTTCCACAGGCCCTACTACTACTACGGCTATTTATTTATAAATTTATAGAGTAATATTAAAAAAAAGAAAGGATATCGCCCCATGAAAATAACCTGTGCCAAATCAGAACTGACCAACGCTCTTTCCATTGTTTCCAAAGCCATCGCTTCCAAACCCCAGACTCCCGTCTTAGCCGGTATCTTTATGAGAGCTGAAAACAACATTTTAGAACTTCATGCAACCAACAATGAAATCGGTCTGGTCTGCCGCATTCCTATAGAGATTGAAGAACCGGGACAGCTCGTAGTCAGCGGACGTTATTTTCTGGAAGTTATCCGCAAACTCCCTGGGGATAGTTTAACGCTTTCTTACAACCGTACAGAAAAAATCATCAATATCACTTCCAATCAGGCAAATTTTACCCTGCTCAGCATGAATGCTGCAGAATTTCCTACTGTAAAAGAAATTGAAAGCAATGTGCAGTTTACCATCAAGGACACTATTCTGCGTTCTTTGATTAAGAAAACCGTTTTTGCCTGCTCCAAAGATGAATCCCGTCCGGTATTTACGGGCTGTTATTTGGAAGTTGCCGACAACAAAGTTACCATGGCGGCAACGAATATGCACAGACTGGCTGTGAAGTATGAACAGTTTGCTGAACCTTTGGGCAATATCAAGGTCATTATTCCTGCCAATATTCTGCAGGAGCTGCTTCATAATATGACTTCGGATATTCCAACGGATGTACAGGTCAGCTGCAACTTTAATCAGATTAGCTTTTCCTTTGATAACATTTACATGACTTCCCGCTTAATTGAGGGAGCTTATCCGGATTACAATTACGTTATCCCGCCCAATCATGATACGCTGGTCGTTCTGGATTCAGCAGAATTTAATGCTGCCGTTGACCGCGTTTCCCTGATTTCCAAGGCCGGCGATTACAATGTTATCAAGATGGAGTTCGCCAACGGTCAGCTGCACATCACCTCCAATAATCCGGAAGTCGGTAATGCTGAGGAAACCATCCCTGCATCCATCGAAGGGCCGGAAGTAACGATTGCGTTCAATGCGCAGTATCTTATCGATGTGCTGAAGATTATCGACAGCAAAAATTGTGAATTGCGCTTGACCAAACCCCTCGCGCCCATGACCGTAAAAGAAGAAAAGGATGATGCGTTTATCTACGTCGTTACACCGGTACGAACTGCACACTAAGTGCCAAGGAGGTTATCCACATGCAAATAGAAGATATTGA
>DJYL01000135.1:20470-25330 GCA_002448495.1 Pseudoselenomonas ruminantium
TGCTGGCAGAAGGTCTTATCTATCGCAATGGGGAAAGGGAGTCAGCCCGCCGCCGTAAACTGCACGATGGCGATGTGGTGGAAATCACGGATCTCGGGGCATGGCGGGTTCGTGTCCACCAGTAATGGACATGAAATGGTATAATTATGCATATTTATTCATTAAGGCTGAAAGACTATCGTAATTATAGTGAATTAAATTTAACTTTCGACCCGAATATCAATATTTTTCTGGGGGCAAATGCTCAGGGAAAGACCAATATCGTAGAAGCTGTTTACTATGCTTCTTTGGGGCGTTCTCACCGTACGCATACAGATACAGACCTCATTCGTTGGGAGTGTCCGCAGGCTTTGGTTCAGCTGGGCTTTACCCGCTTAGGCGTGGAGAATTGTCTGGAATTTCAGTTCAGCCGTAATAAGCGGCGGAAGATTATCTTAAATGAGCATCCCATTCGTCCTAAGGAGCTGGTGGGCAGCTTGAATACCGTTCTCTTTTCCCCGGAAGATTTATTTCTCATCAAGGGGGCGCCGGCACTTCGCCGGCGTTTTTTGGACGGGGAAATCAGTCAGGCAAGCCCCGCTTATTATCATGAACTGGCAAAGTATGGCAAAATCATAACCCAGCGCAACAATCTCTTGAAAAAGATAAGGGAACGCAAAGCCGGAGCAGATATGCTGGAGCTTTGGGATGCCCAGCTCGTAGACAGTGCCGTGAAGATTACTGTGAAGCGGCTGGAAGCAGTAAAAAAGCTCAATATGCTGGCCAATCTCATGCAGCGCCGCATTTCCGGCAATTTGGAAAATCTGTCCGTAACCTACGATATCCACGGTGCTGATGGGGAAAACGTGACAAGTGACCTTCATTCATGGTATAATAAAGAGCTTGCAAGTCATCGGGAAATTGATATTATCCGTGGTTCTACAGGGCGCGGCCCTCATTTGGATGATATCATTCTTACCATCAACGGGATTAATCTGCGCTCCTTTGGTTCGCAGGGACAGCAGCGTACAGGTGTTTTATCGTTGAAGTTGGCAGAACTGGAATTTTTGCGTTCAGAGACGGGGGAATATCCGGTGCTCCTGCTGGATGATGTAATGAGCGAATTGGATGCTTCCCGCCGCAGCCAGCTGTTGGATTTTATTCGTCGTGAGCGGATTCAGACCATAATTACCGCTACCGATCAGGCGTATTTTCCGGCAGAGCATATCGGAACCTATTATCAGGTAGAGGCCGGGAGAATTACGAGGTAAATTATGGCAGGCAGTTTGAAGGCCCGCAGCCCGGGCTTGGAACGTCCGGATAGTATTATCCGCAAGACAATTCACCATATGGGCAGTGTTTGTGAAAAAAAATATTATATGCACTGGGTTCTTTGGCATTGGCCAGAGATTGTGGGGGAGTTTATTGCCCGCAATACCTCACCACAGGGGATTCGCAAGGCTACCCTCTATATTTACAGTGATAATTCCTCTTTGCGTAATGAGCTGCAAATGATGATGCCGCAGATTGTGCAGTCTGTTAATAATTATGCAGGGCAAAAGATGATTGATAAGGTCGCTTTTACTAAGCAATGGGAAAAATCGGATAGTGAAGGCATCGATGAAATCCGTCTGGCTCCGTCTGCAAATGAAGAAAATATGGGCCGGGAACGGCAAAAGATTCCCCTGTCGCCAGCAGAAATGCAGGCAGCAGAGGTTTTGGGGGCAGTGGCTGAGGATGAAGAAGTCGGCAGGGCGGTCAGCAATCTATATCGCAAGCACTTGCAGATGCAGAAGTTAAAAATTTCCAGAAGTTATCCCCAATGCCCGCAGTGCGGGCGGCTGATGGAGCCGGAGGAAAGCCTGTGCGCTGAATGCAGCCGCAGCCGGCGGGAAAAGATTACGGCCTCTGTACGGCAGGTTCTAAGGGATATGCCATGGGCCAGATACCCGGAGGTTAAGCAGTATGTGCCGGAATGTACAACCAAAATGGTCAATGAACAGCGTTCCATTATGGTGCAGAAGCTGGCCGCCGATACGGATGTAAACGATAAGACCAGCATCAAGGCCAAGACGCTCGTGATGCTCTACCGCTGTCTGCCGCCGGAACAGTTAAACGAGGACAATATCACCCGCGCTCTTTATGCCCTGCGGTTTGATATGCACCGTCCCAAGGATTATAAAGCGCCCAGACGTTATGAGGTCATCAGGCTGGGGAGGAGGTAACGTATGTTTCTCCATTTAGGCAATGGCATATCCGTAAGAACCAAGGATGTGATAGCCATACACGATTATTCCCTGTTTCAAAAAGGAACAGGCAGCGAATTTCTAGCTAGTGAACAGGCAGCAAGCAGGCTGGAGAATACTCTGCCCATGGAAATTCGTCAGGATGAGGAGGCAAAAAAGTCCCTCATCATCACCGATAAGAAAACTTACCTGTCCGCGATTTCGCCATGGACATTAAAACGGCGGTCGCAGCTGGTTTATGATACAATAGATATGGATAAGGATGCTGCGCCCCTTGCAGTATCGGAGACATTTACGGAATGATGGGAGCGTAAGATTTCATGGCAAATGATAATGAACAGTTGAATATAGAAACTGCAGTGCAAAATGAAGATAACGGCATGGAGAGCGTTGATACCACTGGCATTGAAATCCATACGGATGAAAGCAGTGCCGAAGTAACGGCTGTAGATGCCGATTATGGTGCTGAACAGATTCAGATTCTCGAAGGTCTGGAGGCTGTGCGTATGCGTCCGGGTATGTATATCGGCAGCACTTCCGAACGCGGTCTGCATCATCTCGTATACGAAGTTGTCGATAACTCCATCGACGAAGCTTTGGCCGGTTACTGCGACAAGATTGATGTGACGATTCATCGGGATAACAGCATTACCGTTACGGATAATGGCCGCGGCATTCCTGTCGATATGCACGAAAGCGGTATGCCCGCTGTCGAAGTCGTTTTGACGGTGCTTCATGCCGGCGGTAAGTTCGGCGGTGACGGCTACAAGGTATCCGGTGGTCTGCACGGTGTAGGTGTATCCGTGGTTAACGCCCTGTCCACTTCCATGGAAGTTCAGGTTAAGCGTGACGGCAAAATCCATGAGATATCATTTAAGCGCGGTGAAACCGTGGAAAAGTTGCATGTTACCGGTGAAACGGAAATTACGGGAACCAAAGTGCACTTTGTGCCAGATCCGGAAATTTTTACCGTGACCACTTACAACTACGACACGCTCAAACACCGTTTGCGTGAGCTGGCTTTCCTGAATCATGGCATCACCATTGTGCTCAATGATGAGCGTGGTGAGGAACTTAAGAGTGATACGTTCCATTTTGAAGGCGGTATCAGCTCCTTTGTGGAACATCTGAACCGCAAAAAAGAAAAAATCAATCCGGTGCCGATTTACTTCAACGGCATCAAAGATGATACGGTCGTGGAAATCGCCCTGCAGTATAACGACAGCTATCAGGAAAATATCTACTCCTTTGTCAACAACATCAACACCGAAGAAGGCGGCACTCATCTGGCAGGCTTTAAGCTCGCTTTGACCCGTGCAGCCAACGACTTTGCCCGCAAACAGAACATTTTGAAGGAAAAGGACGGCAATCTCTCCGGTGATGATGTCCGTGAAGGCCTGACGGCGGTTATCAGCCTCAAGGTGCGTGACCCGCAGTTTGAAGGTCAGACCAAGACCAAGCTGGGCAACAGCGAAGTGCGTGGTATTGTGGACTCCATCGTAACGGAAGGCCTGTCCGAATACTTTGAGGAAAATCCGGCTATCACCAAGAAATTCATCGACAAGGCCATTATGGCTGCCCGCGCTCGCGAAGCCGCCCGCAAGGCACGAGAACTCACCCGCCGCAAGAATGCACTGGAAGTATCGAGCCTGCCCGGCAAACTGGCGGATTGCTCCGTCAAAGACCCGGAAATGGCTGAAATCTACCTCGTAGAGGGTGACTCTGCAGGCGGTTCTGCCAAGCAGGGACGCGACAGACGTTTCCAGGCCATTCTTCCCCTGCGCGGTAAAATTTTGAACGTTGAAAAGGCCAGACTCGATAAGATTTTTGCCAATGCCGAAATCCGCACGATGATTACGGCCTTTGGTACGGGCATCAGCGATGATTTTGACCTCGCTAAACGCCGCTATGGCAAAATCATCATCATGACCGATGCCGATGTGGACGGTGCCCATATCCGTACACTGCTCCTGACCTTCCTCTATCGCTATATGAAACCGCTGATTGAGCACGGTCATGTGTTCATTGCCCAGCCGCCGCTCTATCAGATTCGCAAGGGCAAGAAGCATTGGTATACCTACAGCGATGAAGAACTGGCAAGGAAACTGGACGAAGTAGGCCGTGACGGTATTACCGTTCAGCGCTACAAAGGTCTGGGCGAGATGAACCCGGAACAGCTCTGGGAAACCACTATGGACCCTGCCGGACGCACCATGCTGCGCGTGGAAATGGCCGATGCCGAAGCTGCCGATGAACTCTTTACCATTCTCATGGGCGATAAGGTAGAGCCGCGCCGCCAGTTTATCGAAGAAAACGCCAAACTGGTTAGAAATCTGGATATTTGAAAAAGCTTCCCTGAGAATTATCTCAGGGAATTTTTTTTGCAGGTATTGGCTTTTTTTGTGTGGAAATAATAGATTTGGCAAGTGATATGTTATGGTGAATAAGAGGGGGTTGTTGTATGAAACGACAGGGAAAATTTTTGCGCATTGTATTGGTGGCTGCACTGGCGGCAACTGTCGGCTGGGGAGTGGGCGGGGAGGCCGCTACGCGGCAGGAGGTTGCCGCAATCAGTGTGAATACGGCGGCAGATTTTCAGTATTGGCAAAGTGATTCACCGACCCTAAAAAGCGTT
>DJYL01000054.1 GCA_002448495.1 Pseudoselenomonas ruminantium
GAGTGATTTTTCTGTAGGGAGCGACTGCCTGAACGAAGTGAAGGCCGGCCCCAGTAAGAAAAATACTAAGAAACCACGCTGAAAGCAGCGCCGTTGGCCTGCCCGGCGCAGGTAACTGGACAGCTCTTTTTTGCGAGGGGGTCGTTTAGCGGAAAACAGAAAAATTACACCCCGTTCACCCCGAACAACGCATGAACTGGATACCTTCAGCACAAACTGCCCGATAAACTGCAATTTGCAAAAAGTGCGTTGATAATTTATGTCAACGCACTTTCCGTTATAAAAGGGCTATTTCACCGCCCCTTCTTATGTTCTCTTACATTTTTGCAATCGCATGCAACGTTTCCACAATCAAATCCACCTGCGGTTTTACCGTTTCGAGCAGCAGACGTTCCTTCGGGCTATGGATATCTATAGTCGTTACGCCGATGGACACCATATCAAGCTGCGGATTTTTGCGGAAATGCCAGCCGCATTCGAGACCGGCGTGAATGGTTTCCACCTTCATATCCTTGCCGTTCTGTTTTTTGAAGGTATCGGCCATGATTTTCGCCAGTTTGCTGTCCTTGTTTTCCTTCCAACCGGGTGACTGCGTACCGATATGCGCCGTAAAGCCCGTGAGTGTGCCCCACTCCTCAGCCATAAAGCGGAATTCATCGAGCTTCTGGTCCACCGCAGAACGCGGGAAATACTGTACCTTTACTTCCGTATCCGTGGTTTCCACAACGCCTAAGTTTGCAGAAGTTTCCACCAGCCCAGGAATCACCGTGGACATGGCAAATGTGCCCGTATGCAGAATCGTCAGCAGACGCACGAGGCGGGTCATGTCACCTGCGTTCATCACCTGTTCCGGCATATCCACACTGGTCAGTACGAACTGTGCATTTGGGTCAACACTGCCATACATTTTATTGAAGCGTTCCTGCTGGTCATGGAGCACCTTTTCGATAGCCGCTTTGTCCAAGTCCGTCACAATGGTCATGCGGGCATCATCAGGGATGGCATTGCGGGCCTTGCCGCCGTTAAATGCAGCCAGTTCCACTTCGCCCTCATTCGAAAGTGCCGCCAAGGTCATCGCCAAGGTACGGATAGCATTGCCACGTCCATCACCAATGCGCTCGCCGGAGTGTCCCCCCAGAAGTCCCTTGACTTCAATCTGCCATGCAGCAGAATGTTCCGGCTTCACCCATTTGATTTCACGGGAGAAATCCAGATTAACACTGCCTGCACTGCCAACGGTCAGTTCATCATAGTTTTCCGAATCACAGTTAATCAGGAATTTGGCATCCTGTAAATGTTTCGCGTCAAGGTGAATGGCACCGGTCATGCCCTGTTCTTCGTCCACGGTTACAATCATGCGCAGAGGGCCATGCTCCTTGGCATTTTTCATAATGTAAATGGCTTCTGCCACGCCAATACCATCATCAGCACCGAGGCTTGTGCCATCAGCGCGCAGGAATTTTTCATCACGCACCAGTTTGATGGCATCCTTGAGCGGATCAAAGGCTACGCCCTCTGCTGCCACACAGACCATATCCATATGTCCCTGCAAAATAGTCAACGGAGCATGTTCAAAACCTGCGCAGGCCGGCTTATCGGCAATGATATTATTCTTTTCATCCTGCGTTACAGCAAAACCAAGCTCCGTCAGATATTTTTGCAAAAAATCACTGACTGCCTGCTCATGGCCGGACTTGCGGGGAATTGCCGCCAGCTTTGCAAACTCATTTAATACGCCTTCCAAAATTTCGTTGTTCTCTGCCATTATTATCTCCATCCTTTATACATAAATAGGCCAGACAATCCCCGAAGAGACTGCCTGACCTAACTTAGAAAACCATTATTACGGGCAGCTATCAATCCGTCAGCGCCATCGTCATGGCTTCTGTCACATCTACCCCATTGGGTACATAGAGCATAATCTGATTTGAAATGCGCTTTGCCGAGCCATCCAAAACATAGCAAACGCCATTTACGAAATCACAAATGCGACGCTGTTCCATCGCTTCAATCTGCTCATAATTCACCACACAGGCCTTGCCTGCTTTGATATCATCCGCAATAGCCGTCACCTGCTCGAAGTTGCGCGGTGCGTAAATCTGCATCTTGAGCTGTGGTTGCTTCGTGGTATGCACCGTAAGCTGTGGCTGTTTTTTCTGCCTGAAGGCACCCGCTTCCCGACCATAAACCGGACGTTCTACCCGCACAGATTCACCATTAGAAACCTTATATTCCGCAGCATAGCTGGTGCTTGCTGCAGCTGTTCTCTGGCTTGCCTTTGCCACAGACTGCTTCTTCTGTTTCTTTGCCTCTGCTAATTCTTCCTCGATTTCGTCGAATTCCTCATCGTACTCATCATTCATCGGCATAATGATATCAACCAAGCCCGAAACCTTGTCTGCGAGTTTTGATACTGCCCCCATAATCAATCGTCCTTCCAGTAGATTTTCACATTTATCATAATTCCAATGATTCCTAATCCCATTAAACTTATTCTATAATAACACAGTTCTACAAAAAATGCAAAACTCCTGCTGGGATATTTTCGAGTTTTTTATTTATTTGCGCGTAATGTGGTAAGAAAGGCTGCTTAGCCCCACAGACAAATCTTCATTGACAATATGCATGGTATCCGGCACTTCCATTTTTATCGGTGCAAAATTCCAAATGCCCTTGACGCCAGCTGCGACCAGTTTATCGGCCACTCCCTGAGCAAAAGCCGCAGGAACGGCAATGATGCCGATGTGGATTTGCCGTTCCTGCACAATCTGCTCCAGATTGGCAATGTCTTCCACCTTCACATGATTCACGGTCGTGCCAATCACTTCCTGATCTTCATCGAAGAGCGCCACAAGATTAAACCCCAACGTGACGAAGTTATGGAAGTTGGCCAAAGCTGCACCCAAATGACCAATGCCGATAATCGCGATATTCCAATGATTATCCAAACCTAAAATACCGCCCACATTGCGTTTCAGTTCATTGACATAGTAGCCAACGCCTTTTTTGCCAAACTGCCCGAAAGACGCCAAATCCTTGCGAATCTGCTCCGGGGTGATGCCCAGCCGACGGCCCAATTCATCCGAGGAGATAATATCTATCCCCTCGTCCTGTGCCAGACGCAATGTGCGGAAATACAAGGGCAGGCGGTCAATGGTTGCCTTTGATATGGTTGTCGGACTCTTCATCTGTTCCTGCCTCCTCTGCGTTTCCATCTTCCTGCGGTTTATCTTCATCAGCTTGTTCAGCCGCACCATGAAGTTCAGCTTTTTCCTCAGGTTCCTGCACCTTTTCTTCCACCTTATCGTCTGTGGAGCTTTCAGCCAACAGGGACATCGGCACTTCAACGGTCAAATCCGGAGTTTCCTCCTCTGTTTGATTTAATTCGGCCACTGCCGCGATAAAGGCAAACAGCATCCAGAGCAGCATGGAAGACGGAATATTAAAGAGCAAGTCATCTGTAAAGCCATTTAAGGCAACCGAGATAAGCGCCAGTCCTAAACCCAAAGCCGCCCCGTCTAAAAGGTGCCAGTCCGTCCAGTGACAAAAATCCTGCCAGAGGGGAATTTCCGGTGCCTCTTCTTCCACCTGCACACTATCGGCAACTTTTTTTAGTTCCACATCCGCCGCCGCATCTTCATTGTAATCAAAAGGCGTAGGCGCAGGTGTCAGCGACTTGGGCGGCAGGAATTTCTGCTGCAAGGTCAGGAAAAGTGAACCAAAAAACAGCCAGACAAAGGACAGCATGCCGGGGATGCCGATTTCTGCCGCATAATTGAGATACCAGTTATGCGCATGCACAATGCGGATATCGGCTCCCTGCAGGTAAAAATCGTATTCCGGATACACCATCCAGTAAGCGCCCCAGCCAATGCCCAAAAAGGGATGGTCCTGAATCATCGCAATGGTGCTTTCCCAAAAGGCCAGCCGCATTTCCGACGAGGTATCTACCTTCGTAAACACTGAACTCAAACGTTCATAGAGCACGGGGTCAACCACGAGCAAGCCCACAGCCACTGCCACACAGGCTAAAAGCACGCGCCAATCTTTTAACATTCCATAAAGGACAAAGATAACAGCAATAACCAGGCACGCCCCGCGGGCATAGGTCATCGCCAGACAGGCAGCACCTGCCGCCAGCATAACGCCCAAAACAATCTTTTTCTTCTGCGAATCCGCTTTGACAAACATACCAAAGACCAGACAGATGATAATATCCAGATACCCCGCCAAAATATTGGGATTTTCCCAAGTGGAAAATACGCGTTTCCTCAGCTCGGGGAAGGCATCACCATCCACCCATTTCATGGCACTGATATCAATGCCGAAAATGAACTGATAAAAACCATAGAGCACGACAAGGACTGCCGCCATCGCCGTGACGATAAGCAGTTCCTTAACTTGCTGCACACTACGCATATTCTGCCCCACGACAAAATAGGTCAGCACATAGACACCCACCAAATTATACCAATTGTAAAAGCTGAAGCCTTTATCCGGTGAAACCATGATGGAAAGGCCGCTGAGCAGGACAAAGAGTGCCGCCGGCACATCAAAGGGCAACTGACGAAACTTAAACTCAGCATCTGTACGAAACCGCAGGACGGTCAGCACAACGGCAATAAGCAAAGCTGCCGTAGCCGCCGATGGCAACAGAGGCAGTAAAAAGGCCTCGGCCAGCACAAACTGCCACGACCATTTCTTAAACCTATCACGCCATTTTTCCTTAGCGGCTTCCCGGCGTCTTTGCTTGACCAGCTGCATTTCAGGAGAATCCACTTCACTCATGCTTCTCCCCCCTTTTTATCCAGCAGCATTTTCCGCAGTTCACCAACCAGATACAGGGAACCTGCCATGACCAAAAGTTTTTCGCCATTAGCTAGTTCCAAGGCACGATTCATCGCCTCATCGTTATCCGCGATGGCCTCTACATGCTGTACATGCGCTGCCACTTTCCCAGCCAAAAGCTGCGGGTCGCTGGCTCTGTCCGAATGTGGTACGGTAACAACCACTGTATCGTTCGGACGCAGGAGAATATCCAGCATGGTGTCGATATCCTTATCCTTGAGAATCCCCAAAAGCAATACGCGTTCCTCTGCCGGATAATAAAGGTCAAGGCTTTCCCGCAAGGCAACCATGCCTGCCGGATTATGAGCGCCGTCAATAATGATTTTCTGACGGCCCATTTCCACCCGCTCAAAGCGGGCTGGCCAGCTGACCAGGGACAGCGCATCATCAATGGTCTTATTGGTGATGCGGTCGTCCAGATTGTGGATAAGCTTGGCAGCCATCACCGCCACCGCAGCATTTTCAATCTGATGCTTGCCCAAAAGATGGAGCGTATAGGGTTCCTTTACCGCTCCCAACAGACCGGAAGAAAATTCCAAGCGTTGGAAATTGCTCTCACAGCCGATGAATTCAGCACTGAAATCCTCCCCTGCCACAAAGATATCCGCATTCTTTTCCTCCGCCTGCTGACGGATAATATCGAGTGCAACGCCCTGCGCTGCCGTGACCACCGGCACATCGTCCTTGATAATGCCCGCCTTATGATGAGCCACGCCTTCCAACGTGCCACCGCAGCGGTCAGCATGTTCCAAAGTAACATTGGTGATAACGGAAATTTCCGGCACAATGACATTCGTAGAGTCGAGAAGTCCGCCTAAGCCCACCTCTATGACAGCATATTCTACATGCTTAATGGCAAAGTAGAAAAATGCCAATGCCGTGAGCACTTCAAACTGAGTCGGACATTCCTCTCCATCGGCTACCATTTGGTCAATGTAAACTTTGATGGAGCTTAGGCAGTCAGCAAATTCCTGCTCACTGATGGCCTGCCCGTCCACCCGGATTCTCTCCGTATAGGAAACGAGATGCGGGGAACTGTAAAACCCCGTATGGATGCCCGAATGGCGCAGGATGCCCGCCAGCATGGCGGACACCGAGCCTTTGCCATTGGTGCCGGTCACATGGATGGTGCGATACCGTTCCTGCGGCAGTTCCAAACGTGCCAGCAGTTTTTGAATGCGTTCCAGACCAAGTTTTATGCCAAAGATATTGAGGCTTTCTAAATACGCCAATGATTCCTGATAATTCATATAGGATGCTCCTAACGATTATTTCAGTTTGGCCAAATCCTGCATACGGCCTTCCACAGATTTCTTCTTTTCCTCATAACCAGCCAGTTTTTCCTTCTCACCGGCTACCACATCGGCGGGAGCCTTGGCAAGGAAGCCTTCATTGCCAAGTTTTTTCTCCAGACGGCTGATTTCCTTGTTCAGTTTTTCCAGTTCCTTCATGAGACGGGCAGATTCCTTGTCCACATCGATAAGGCCTTTAAGCGGCAGGAATACTTCCACACCGTTTACCACACCGGCCATAGCGTTTTCCGGCTTATCGGCACCGGCAGGCAGAATCGTAATCGGGTCAGAAGATGCCAGCTTATCCAGATAGCTCTGATTTTCCGTAAATACAGCGCGCAGGGATTCATCCGTGAAGTTCAAGATAAGCTCGCTCTTTTTGCTCGGTGCCGCCCCGACTTCGGCGCGCATATTGCGGACGGTCTTGATGGTTTCCATGATGGCGGTCATTTCCGCTTCAATCTCATCGCTAATGCACTCTGCCGTAACTTCCGGCCAGCTGGTTTCCATAATGCTCTTGAGGGCATCATCATGGGGAACCTTCTGCCAAATTTCCTCCGTGAGGAACGGCATGAACGGATGCAGCAGGCGCAGCGTGCCTTCAAGCACCGTAGACAGCACATAAAGCGCCGTATTGCGGGCACGGACATTTTCCTTGTCGTAAAGACGTGCCTTCGTGAGTTCGATATACCAGTCGCAGAACTCATTCCAAATGAATTCATAAATCATGCGGCCGGCTTCGCCGAGTTCGAACTTGTCCAGATTTTCCGTAACGTCACGCACCGTGCGCGCATAACGGGACAGAATCCACTTATCGGACAGCGTATAATCTTCCTCAGCCGGCTTGAAGCTCTTGTCAAAGCCTTCGAGGTTCATGAGCATATAGCGGGAAGCGTTCCAAATCTTGTTGGCAAAATTACGGGCACCTTCCACGCGTTCCCAGTAGAAACGCATATCGTTGCCCGGCGTGTTACCCGTAATGAGCATGAAACGCAGGGTGTCGGCACCGTATTTTTCAATAACTTCTACCGGGTCAATACCATTGCCCAAAGACTTGCTCATCTTGCGGCCCTGGCTATCACGAACCAAACCGTGGATAAATACATGATGGAACGGAATATCCTTGCCAAATTCCAAGCCCATCATGACCATGCGGGCTACCCAGAAGAAGATGATGTCGTAACCGGTTACGAGCGTAGCCGTCGGATAGAAGTGTTTAAGTTCTTCCGTTTCCTGCGGCCAGCCCATGATTTCAAACGGCCACAGGCCGGAGCTGAACCAGGTATCAAGCACATCCTCATCCTGATGGATATGCTGGCTATGGCAGTGCGGACATTCCGTCAAATCCGTACGGGAAACACTGGTTTCGCCGCAGTCATCACAGTACCAGGCCGGAATGCGATGGCCCCACCAAAGCTGACGGGAGATACACCAGTCGCGGATATTTTCGAGCCACTGCAGATAAATCTTACTGAAGCGTTCCGGCACGAACTTGATGCGGCCGTCCTTCACAGCTTCCATAGCCGGTTTGGCCAAAGACTCCATCTTCACAAACCACTGCTTGGATACCATCGGTTCAATCGTGCTGTGGCAGCGGGAGCAATGACCGACAGCGTGTTCATGTTCTTCTACAGATACGAGCACGCCAAGTTCTTCAAGCTCTTTGACGAGCGCCTTGCGGCATTCGTAGCGATCCATGCCGTTGTACTTGCCAGCGCCTTCGCCCATCGTACCGTCATTGTTGATGACCTTAATCTGCTCCAAGTTGTGGCGCAGACCCATTTCAAAGTCGTTGGGGTCATGAGCCGGTGTAACCTTAACGGCACCAGTACCGAATTCCTTATCGACATATTCGTCAGCAAACAGCGGAATGCGGCGGTTCACAATCGGCAGAATCAAGGTCTTGCCCACGATATCCTTATAGCGTTCATCATCGGGATGCACAGCAACGCCCGTATCACCGAACATGGTTTCGGGACGGGTCGTAGCAATTTCCACATAGCGGTCCTCGCCCTCCACCTGATAGCGCAGGTGCCAGAGATGACCGTTTTCGTTTTCATGCTCCACTTCAATATCGGAAATGGCTGTGTTGCAGTTCGGGCACCAGTTGGTAATGCGCGTGCCCTGATAAATAAGCCCCTTGTCATAGAGGCTTACGAACACTTCGCGCACAGCCGCAGAGCAACCCTCATCCATCGTGAAACGCTGGCGGTCCCAGTCACATGAGGAACCCAAGGAGCGCAGCTGCGACATGATGCGGTTGCCATACTGTTCCTTCCAGTCCCAAACGCGTTCGAGGAACTTTTCACGCCCCAGCTCATAACGGTTCGTACCTTCTTCACGCAAGGCAGCCTCAACCTTGGCCTGCGTCGCGATGCCGGCATGGTCACAGCCCGGAATCCAGACGGCATTATAGCCCTGCATACGGCGGAAACGAATCAGAATATCCTGCAGCGTGTTGTCGAGGGCATGACCCATGTGCAGCTGCCCCGTGACATTCGGCGGCGGGATAACCATGCTGTACGGTTTCTTGCTCTTGTCCACTTCTGCATGGAAAAGTTTGTTCTCCTCCCAGAACTTATACCATTTCTTTTCAAACGACTGCGGGTCGTAAACCTTCGGAATGTTGTTTTCCTGCGCCATTTCTTCGCTCATCATAATCCTCCTCAATAATAAAAGCGCTCCCGCCCCAAAGGACGAAAGCGCATACTTTCGTGGTACCACCAATGTTCCTGCCCCGTCAAATTGACATGTCAACCTGACCAGTCAGCTCAAAGCCTTAACGCGGCCGGACGTCTGCGCCTACTAAAGTTCAGCCCAAAAGCTCCGAAGCGACCTTCACGCCTCCTGCACGAAAACTTCCACCAACCGTTTTCTCTCTCTGCCGCAGGTCTAGCCCTACTCCTCTTCGTCATTGCCTTTATTTACTAATATGGCGTTAATTTTATCACAAAATCTTAGCTTTGACAATGGACTTTGCACAAAACCTCACACACTTACCTGCAGAATAAGGAATAACAGCAGGCCGATTCCTGCGCCGACAATGGAGCCATTCATGCGAATCCAGAGCAAATCCGGCTCCACCTTGTCATAAACCAGATGATTGAGCTGCTCATCCGTAAGCCGGGACAATACATCGGTCACAATCACACCCACCAAGGTTTGCGCATGAAGCGCCGTGCGGGCAATCACATCATACAAGAATGCTCCAACTGCATGATTCAGTTCCGCATCATGCTCAATCAAATACAACGTCCGCTGGTATTCCTCACTGATTAAATCCTCCAAACGGCTGCGCAAAGCCGGCAAATGTTCCGCCAAAGGGTCAACATCCCTGGCCTTATCCTCCAAAAAGTGAATGCGCAGTTGGTCAAACATATTCTCCACCGCAGATTCCAAAGGCAAATCCCGCAAAAGACTGTCCTTCAGCTCGTGAGTCAACTGATGAAACTGCGGTTCCTGATTCAGCACCACAGCCTTTTCATAAAACAAATTCAGCATTTCCCGCTGCAATCTCGATTCACTATGTCCCAGCTCATCAAGCATGGTCAAAAGCTGCCGCTGAATAAGCTCTGCAGCCTCCTCATAATTAATCAAATCCACCGCCTGCGCAAAGCCCGCCAACAGCTGGGCAAAGACATTCTCGCCCGTTTTTTCCTGTTCGTAGGCTTCGAGCATCGCCTTGATTTGCCGACGGGCTTCAGCGGTAGAAACCTGCCCCCGCCAATAAGCCGCTGCCCGTGCCAAAAACTCCTTGTCCTTCCCCGTTTTCTTCAGCCAGTTCCCCCACAGGGCAAAAAAATCTTCCGGCTCAATCTGCGCCAATGACTCCCGCAGTTTAACCGCAATAATCGCCGCCTGCGCCCTGCTCTGCTGCAACAAAAAGTCCCGCACATAATTGACCAGCTGCTGAATAATCCGCGCTTCCATTGCCGGGTCACGCAGCCAGGAGATAAGCATGGGCATCAGATGCATCTTTTCCAAATGCTGGAATATCTTCCGGCGGGAGAAAAACTCCTTCTGCACCAGAGTTACCGACGCTTCAATAAAAGACTCCCGACGCCGGGGCAGAATCGCCGTATGATAGGGAAAACCCAACGGCTTTTCAAAAAGCGCCGTTACCGCAAACCAGTCAGCAATACCGCCCACCAGCGCCGCCTCGCTGCAGAACAGCAGCAAATCCGTCAACAGACTTTGCGGATAATACAAATGCAAGCCTAAAGACAGCAGAAAAAGGACAAAGACAATGCCCAGGGTCTTATCCGCTTTATTAAAACCGCGCTTCATAAGCCCCACATCCTTTCTGCCAAAGCAATCAGAACGTACAACCCCATGCCCACCAAGGAACCGACAAGCGAACCATTGATGCGAATCATCTGCAAATCGTCCTGCACCTTTTCCTCGACAAAAACCACCAGTTCATCATCGGAAAATTCATTGAGCCGTTCACGAATAAGCCCCGGTATCAAATTATGATGCTTAACCAGTTCCTCCTGCAAAAAATCCTTAACCAGTTTATCAAACCGGGCCTGCAGGGAAGCCGAACCGATAAACTTATCAATCAGCCTGTCCACATAAGCATGAATCTGGGGCAGCCAAAACGGAGCTTCCCCCTTAATATTCACTTCCAGCCAGCGGGCAATCAATCCAGACAAATCCACCTGCTCCAAAAGCTTATCCTTGCGGTCCTTCAACAAATCCCGCAGACGCTCATCCTGACTCAAGCTGTAGAGCATCGCAGACAGCCCCCGCTGCAAATCGCTGTTCTCGGTCAGACCGTCTTTTTGTACCTTTTTCAGCCTGTCCTTTATCCGGCCAATCAACAGCTTTAGAATTTTCTCATCGGTCAGCCCCATAGAAGCCAGTACGAACGCCCGGCCCGCCGAGTCCCGCTCATAACTTTCCCGCAAAATACGGATATGCTCCAACAGTGCCTGCTGCAAAGCGGGCGATTCCAGAACCTGCCCGCCGATAACGGAAAAGCTTTCCACCAGCCGTTCCAGATGTTTCTTTTGCGCCAGCTGCTGCAGAACATCCGGCAAAATATTTTCAAAAGCAAAGGAATTCAGCCCCTGATGTATAGCCGGAGCAAGTTCCCCCGCTATCTTTTCCGAATCCAGATCATTTACCACCTTCAGCAGCACCTCATCCACCACCTGCTGAACGCGTTCCCGTCCGCCCCGGTGAATAAAATACGCTGTCAGAAGCTGTGCCATATCCTGTTTTCCCAGCACGGACATAATATTTTCCGTACTCAGCAGGTCTTCACTGGTATAAGTGACCAGAGCATCCATAATACGCGGCCGATTGCGCCGCAAAATATCCGTGCGGTAGGAAATGCCCAAAGGACGACGAAAAATGGCGGTCACGGCAAACCAATCTGCCAGACCGCCAATCGTCGCCGCCAAAAAACCATGATGTACCATGCCGGAAATAAAACCGCCCGGCAAGGCAAATGTCCCCAGAAAACCTGCCGCACTTAGGCCTAAGGCCAAATTGGCTTTATTTTTTTTCTGCAAGATTTACACCTCAGATTCAACGGATTTCATTTTTACTTCGCCATAAGCTCCTTCAGATAAGCCTTAAACGGCTCACCCAAATCCTCACGGCGCAGAGCATATTCCACCGTAGCCTTCAAAAAGCCCAGCTTATCGCCCACATCATAGCGCTTGCCCTCGAAATCATAAGCATAAACCGCATCCTGACGCGCCAGCACCTTGAGCGCATCCGTAAGCTGCACTTCGCCGCCCTTGCCCGGCTGCGTATTTTCCAGAATATCAAAAATCTGCGGCTTAATGATATAACGCCCCAAAACAGCCATACGGCTGGGCGCTTCTTCCACTGCCGGTTTTTCCACCATGTCCGAAACCCGCATCAGACGGCTGTTGTCCGTCTGCGTTCCCGCCACAATGCCATAGGAAGAAACCTTATCTTCCGGCACATTTTGACAGCCCAGCACCGAACCGCCCGTAGCCTCATAGATATCAATCAACTGTGCCAGTGCCGGCTTCTCCGGATTGTAAACCACATCATCACCCAAAAGCACAGCAAACGGCTCATTGCCCATAAAGGAGCGCGCACAGTAAATCGCATCGCCGAGTCCCCGCATATAACGCTGGCGAATGTAATGAATATTGATATCTGCCGTTTCCAGCACCATATTCAACAACTCATCCTTACCCTTTTTCCGCAATTCCATTTCGAGCGCTGGAGCACTGTCAAAATGGTCTTCAATAGCACGCTTGCCATGACCGCTGATAATCAGAATATCCTCAATCCCACTGGCCTTAGCCTCTTCCACGATATACTGAATGGTCGGCTTGTCGACAATGGGCAGCATCTCCTTCGGCGTAGCTTTGGTCGCAGGCAAAAACCGCGTACCATACCCTGCTGCCGGAATTACTGCCTTTTTAATCTTCTGCATATTCAAAATCCCCTTGCTGCATAAATTTCCCTTATTATTATACACGAACAGCGGCATCTATGCCACTATTTTACAAAATCCCAATATGTAAAGAATCACTCCTAAACATAAATATAATTGATTTGACTGGATATATACTTTGATATATACTTAATTTGAAGAGGTGATGATTATGCTTACAGCAAAAATTTTCCAAAACGGACGAAGTCAGGCCGTTCGTCTGCCTAAAGAATATCGCTTCAATGATAGTGAAGTTCTCACGCACAAAGTCGGTGATGTCCTGATGATCTTCCCAAAATCCCAAGAAGACAGCTGGAATATGTTGCTGACCAGCCTTGATTTGTTCAGTGATGATTTCATGGCTGATGGCCGCAATAATCCCCAGACACAGGAAAGGGATGTACTATAATGTATATGCTTGACACCAATATCTGCATATTCGCTATCAAGAAACGTCCCGAAAAAGTTTTAGCCCGGTTGCAAACCCATAAACCATCAGAAATCTGCATATCTTCTATTACCTACGCCGAACTCTGTCACGGTGTGGAAAAAAGTCAGGCAAAAGCCAGAAACCGGCTGGCACTCACCTTATTTCTCTCTTCCATAAACATTATACCCTTTGACGGGCTTGCAGCGTATGAATATGGTAAAGTACGAGCTGCATTGGAATTAAATGGCACGCCTATAGGCCCGCTTGATACACAGATAGCCGCACATGCAAAAGCATTGAATATGACATTGGTAACCAACAACACTCGTGAGTTTAAACGTGTAGAAGGATTGAACATTGAAGATTGGGCGTAAGCGGTAAAACATCCGGTGTTATCAATAGCTGAAACGAGCCTGACCACGGTATAGATGGTCAGGCTCATCTTTATTTGCATTTCTGTTGAACTTCTTTGCTCCAAGGAAGAAAATCTTCCAGCAATTTAGGATGTATCTTAAAATTTATATTGGGCAGTTTTTCAAATAGATAGGTAAGATAGCGGAATGGCTCAAGGTCGTTAGCTTTGCTCGTTTCTACGATGCTATAAACGGCAGCGCTGGCGGCTGCGCCCTTCGGTGAGGCACTGAACAGCCAATTCTTCCGGCCAATGGTAAAGTTGCGGATAGCCCGTTCACAGATATTATTCGAAAGAGCAATGTTGCCATCCGTCAGGAAAACACTAAGCCCTTTCCGATGATTCAAGGCATAGTTTACAGCCTTACCCAGCGCAGATTTAGGCAACACCTTAGGCTGGATTCCTTCCAGCCACACGAAGAAAGCCTCCAGCTTGTCTTTTTCAAGCCGCAGACGCTCTGTCTGCCGTTCTTCGGCAGACTTATGGGAAAGCTCCTTATCCAAGGCAAACAGTTCATTGATTTTCCGGATAGCCTGTCCGCTTACGGATTCGGCCGCGTCTTCTTTGGAAATTCCCGCCGGAATGGCATCTACAAAGTAGCGGCGGGCATGCACCCAACAAAGTGCATGTTCCTTGCAATGAATCTGCTCATAACCGGCATACCCGTCTGTTTGGAGGATGCCCTCATATCCCTCAAGGAACTTTCCGGCAAAGCCTCCGTTCCGGCCGGGATGGTATTCATAGATCCGTATTTGCCGTCCATCCTTCACGAATTCGCCATTGGTATACACCCACATGTAAGACTTGGTCTTATTCTTCCGGCCTTTCTCATTCAGTACTTGGACTGGCGTTTCGTCTGCATGGATTACCGGCTGTTTCAAAAGCTCTGCGTGCATGCAATCTACCAGCGGCATAAGCCAGTCTTCTGCTGAACGGATTACCCAGTTGGCTAAAGTAGCCCGGGAAAGGGCTATGCCAATGGATTTCCATTCCTGTTCCTGCCGGTAAAGCGGCATGGAAAACTGATATTTCTGTGCGATGACATGTGCCACGCTGGACGGCGAGGCGATGGACTTTGCCAGCACCGGCTGCGGCATCTGCGGCTTTTCAATGGAAAAATGCTCTTTTTTCCGGCATTCCAGGCATTGGAAGGATTCCCGGTAGAAGTCAAT
>DJYL01000006.1 GCA_002448495.1 Pseudoselenomonas ruminantium
GGGCAGACCTGTGCGCAGTTGCCGCAGCCCAGGCAGTCCATCGTGGATACGGCTACCGTGAAGTTGTAATCCTTGATGGCCTTCGTCTGCTTGGAGGGGAAACCTTCCGGAGCATTTTTGAGTTCTTCTTCCGTCGTGAGTACCGGACGGATAGCAGCATGCGGGCAGACATAGGAGCACTGGTTACAGCCAATGCACTTATCCGTATTCCAAACCGGTACATTGATGGCCGTACCGCGTTTTTCGTAAGCTGCGCCGCCTACGGGGAAAGTACCGTCCACCATGTCTTCTGCGAACTTGGATACCGGCAGCTTGTCGCCTTCCTGACGGTTCATGACATCCTGAACTTCCGTAATGAACGCCGGAACATCTTTCTTTTCTACAGCGTCGTCAGCTGCATCAGCCCAGGAAGCAGGAACATCGACCTTGTGCAGGGCCTCGATGCCTTTGTCGATGGCGCCGTTGTTCATGTTGACGACTTTTTCGCCCTTCTTGCCGTAGGACTTAACCACAGCGTCTTTGAGGTAGCCGACAGCCGTTTCGAGCGGAATGATGGCGGCAATCTTGAAGAAAGCAGACTGCATAACCATGTTGAAACGTCCGCCAAGGCCGAGTTCTTTAGCGATATCCACAGCGTTTACCGTGTAGAATTCAATTTCGTTCTTGGCGATATAGCGCTTCATGGCAGCCGGCAGGTGCTTGTCAAGGTCAGCATCCGACCAGACCGTATTGAGCAGGAACTTGCCACCCTTCTTGAGGCCTGCCAGCAGGTCATATTTATAGACATAGGACTGCTGAGAGCAGGAAATGAAGTCGGCGTTGTTGATGAGATACGGGCTCGTGATGGGCTGCTTGCCGAAACGCAGGTGGCTCATCGTGATACCGCCGGACTTCTTGGAGTCATAGGCAAAGTATGCCTGAGCATACATATCCGTCTTGTCGCCAATAATCTTAATCGCGCTCTTGTTGGCACCAACCGTACCGTCAGAACCAAGACCCCAGAACTTGCAGGCCGTCGTGCCTTCCGGCGTAAGGTTTACATCGCTCATGACCGGCGTAAGGCTCGTATGGGTTACATCATCGTCAATACCGATGGTGAAGCCATCCAGCGGCGCGTCTTTCTTGAGTTCTTCAAAGACCGCGAAAATCTGATCAGGCGTCGTGTCCTTGCCGCCCAGACCGAAGCGGCCGCCCACGATAATCGGGCTGAGCTCGGAATCATAGAAAGCACTCTTAACATCGAGATACAGCGGTTCGCCCAAGGAGCCCGGTTCCTTCGTATGGTCGAGAACCGCAACTTTCTTAACAGTTTTCGGCATAAACTGGAAGAAATGCTTGATGGAGAACGGACGATAGAGATGTACACTCATCAGGCCGACTTTTTCGCCCTGTTTATTGAGGTAATCCACCGTTTCCTGTACAGCCTGGCAGACAGAACCCATGGCAATGATGATGCGGTCGGCGTCTTTGGCACCATAGTAGTCGAACAGGTGATGTTCACGGCCCGTAATTTTGGCCATGTCAGCCATAGCTTCTTCCACGAGCTCCGGCAGAGCTTCATAGAACTTATTGGACGCTTCGCGTTCCTGGAAGTAAACATCCGGATTCTGGGCAGTGCCGCGGATAACCGGATGGTCCGGATTCAGCGCGCGGCGGCGGAATTCTTTTACCGCTTCCCAGTCGAGAATCTTGCCCAAATCGTCATAATCGACGACTTCAATCTTCTGAATTTCATGGGAAGTACGGAAACCATCAAAGAAGTTGATGAAGGGTACGCGGCCCTTGATGGCTACGAGATGTGCCACAGCGGCCAAATCCATAACTTCCTGCACGCTGGCTTCACAGAGCATGGCGCAGCCGGTCTGACGGGCAGCCATGACGTCCTGATGGTCGCCGAAGATATTGAGGGAGTTAGCGGCAAGGGCACGAGCGGATACATGGAATACGCCCGGCAATAACTCACCGGCTACCTTGTAAAGATTCGGAATCATCAGCAGGAACCCCTGTGATGCTGTATATGTGGTGGTCAGTGCACCAGCCTGCAAGGAACCATGTACGGCACCGGCAGCGCCAGCCTCCGACTGTAACTCGATTACGCGGACTTTCTGACCAAAGAGATTGGTTCTGCCTTTGGCAGCATCTTCATCCACATGTTCGGCCATCGGCGATGACGGCGTGATGGGATAGATGGCTGCAACGTCCGTAAAAGCATAGGAGATGTATGCGGCGGCCTGATTGCCGTCCATGGTTTTCATCTTTTTGCTCATGTTGTTTATTGCTCCCCTCTGAAATAAAATACTTCAAAACATATCATCTATTATACACCGCCCAAAAACAATTGTAAACAAAACAAACTATTCTTCGTCAACTCATAATAATTATCGCCATCATAGCTGCCAAGTGGTAAATCAGCTTGTATCTCCCACCAGACAAAAAACGGCCGATGGACATTTACACCATCGGCCAAGATTGCATATAAATTTTGTCTGAAAAGTTTAGATTAGAAATTATACAATAGAATATTATCGATTTATTCAAATTTACCGCCATGCGCCAGCCAACTCATCGCTTCTTTTTCCGTCAGATTTACGCCCTCAATTTGAACAATCGTCTGACTGGAACCATTGTGCATATCTTTAATGCGCAAACGACCAATCTCCGTCAGATAACCATTGACCGCTTCAATGACATCATGGTCTTCCAACGGATAGTTGACATGGTATTCCAAAACGGTTGCCACCGAATAACCTTCAGCAGTATAGATGGCAATTTTCTGACCATCGTCCGTGTTAACCAGGCCGTTAATGCTGCCGCCGGTCATATGCGCCATACACAAACCGGATAGCGCCATCATCATAACCGCCACAAAAACCATAATCCGCTTTTTCATACTTCTTCCTCCTCTTACGCTTAATAATTCTCCTTTTTTATATTATCCTGCAGCCATCTGTGTTTACCACATCCGGCGTAGGGTAACAGCACACATGATGTCCCGGTCGTGACTGCCGCGTTTCAGCATAGCATCTCCGGCAAGGGTCCAACCTGGCGAAAATTCGCTCTCGCCGCTTATGGACATGACCATATGCGTCTTATCCTGCTGGCCGCGCATTTCAAAAACAGATGCGCCACCACCGACAAGGCCAAAGGTTACCCGCGGATTGGCACCGCTGAAAGCATGCCTCAGGCCCAGCCGCATGGCATAGCTGCCCTTGTTCAGATAGCGCTTGAACTCCATTCCCAGCCCCGTGGCAAAATAGGTATTGCCGGCGCTGTTTACTCTCTGGCCTAATGCGCCCACACCACTTTCCGTATAGCCATCCTGCCACAAACGGGACAACTGCATATTCACATAGGGACTCACATGCCAGGCAGCGGCTTTATTCGCCTGCAGGTCGTATTTGTATTCGCCGCCCAATTCCAAAATGTGACTGTTGTAATCGGCTTTAGCCGTACCAAAGCCTGATATTCCCCGGCTCAGGTCATTTTTCAGCCAGCCATGGCTAAGGTATACATAGCCCTCATGAGGGCCGCTCTTGCAACCGCCATATAGCCCGAAGCGCGTATCCTGCACCTTGCTGCCTGCGGAACCGGCTGCAAAGGAACTTCTGCCATAGCTGACAAAGCCGCCCACACGCCAGTTCTTCCCGACCGCCTTGTCATACCCCAGAGCAAAGGTCGTACCATGATAATTGGCCCCGCCTTTTAACTCGCCCCAGTTCTTGGCCGTCTTGAACCAGATATCGTTATCCACCGGCTGGTCGACTTTCGCCTGCAGTTTAAGCCCCTCATCGGCTGTCGATTGCTGATCATCAGCCAGTTTTGCCACCGGAACATGGACAGCCATATTCTTCATGGCATAGGCTTCGGCCAACCGTGCGGACAAGATATGACTGGTCACCGTGCTGGTCTGCGCCATGCTCATGCCATGTACGGCATGCGGAGAAGAAATATCCGTCAAAGACCGTGCAGCTGCCTCCGGCTCCATATAGAATAATTTACGCCACTCACCCTGCTGGAATTTTTCCGCCCCCATGCTGTCATACATATTGATCACGGTATTGCAGGCATTGTTTACAGTCTCATCCGTGCTGCCTAAGTTATTGGCAGCTGTCATTTCCACAGACAGCGTATTGTTGTCCGTGATTTTGCCTTTGGCACTGATCATGCTGGATACCGGAACAGCTGTGTCTGCATTGGCAATCGTTCCGCTAATAGACTGCGCTGTGAGAACGGTCTTGCTCTCCCCAGGCATCATTTCGCGGGCAGTCACTGTTGACCCGTCAATCTTTGCGGCCCCCTTGACAATTATCCGGCCGTTTTCACCACTGCCATAGGCCTGCAGTCTGCCATCCGATACCAGTGTGCCATTAATCGTCATATTCCGGTCAGCCGCCGAAGCCCCAATCGTACCGTGATTGATAAACTGCCCTGTAGTCGTATCCGCGGCAAAATCAGCATTCTGTCTTTCGTTCATATCATTTACGGTATAGGTACCGTCCAACAACGTCGCATCTTCTGCCACCTGAACGTTTACCACATTGGCTATACCTTCATAGGTCAGCGTTCCGGCATTAACCTTCATCTTCATATTATCTTCGCCGGTGATATTGCCGCTGTAGCTCATATCCGTATTGAAATTTAGATTGGTCACCAGGTCCGGAATATAATCATCATATTCATACCCATCATTCCCATATTTTTTATTGTATTGAATACGCAAGCCAGCACTATGACTGGTACCTGGATCGTCATAAGCTCCTTCACATTCATCTTCGCCAAACTGTTTCCAATCGGAAGTGATATTCCCCTGAATCCTGGCCCCCTTATTGATGTTGATATTCTTTACAAAGGCATTCCTGGCAATATAGATGGCATTATCCGCGCCAATAAGCGCACCGGACAGATTATAGTCATTTACCAGTGCCCCATCTAATTCTTCATTATTTGCATTGTAGTAATTGGCCGTCATTTCTTTCAAGGCAAGATTTTCAGCCGCAGCAATGTTTCCATTAGTTTCATCGACCGTTCGCTTATAGCGGATATACGAGCCACGGTACTCATCTCTGGCACCGTTCGAGCTGGAACCAAAGTCAAAGCGTACACCCGTGCCGCCTTCACCGCCTGCTGTTACTGTTCCGGCCTGCTCTATTGTATGGTTTCTGCCATAAGCTATTAAAAGGCCATTGCCACGCCTGCCGTCTGCATGGATTTCTGTTTTCTCCGGCACAATCAGTGTGTTGCCCGTGCCATCTACCCGGACACCTACAGCTCCCGTACCTTTGGTCATGATGTCCGCATTCTGCGTCACCTTGTTATCCGAACCATAGATATGCAGGCCGACGCCCAAGGGCACGAGGCTATAGGTATTGGCAAGATAGTCTGTGCCATCAGCGTTGCGCGCGAAATATCCCTGATTGTTGACGATAGTGCCGTCGTTGCCATAAATAGACCGGCCATAAAAGGCCTTGCGGTCAATCGGATACCCCAGGTCCTGCATAACGGCCAGTTCTACTTCCAAAAAAGATGTGTAATTGGAATAGGGACGATGACTCATCATGCCAGCCGTCTGCAAATGTGAGCCGTCAAATATCAATATATTTCCCGACAATTCCCAGCCATTTACCGGCAAAGCAGAACGCCCGAAAAATGTCGCCCCGCCCAGGGCTTCTGTCACATGGTCACCATAAAAATACGCATAGCCTTTGCCATCAGTAGTGATTTTCCTATCCACCACAAAGTATTCTTTATTGGGATCTTTTGGATCATTCGAGTCCGCAAAATACATTCCGGCCTTAGCAGGTGTGTCATTTTGATCCCGCAAATGCAGGGTCCAGGAAAGCTTATCTGTTATCTTTTTGTCAATAAAAAAATTATTCTCATTTGGTTTCCCTGGTTTTGGTTCCCCATCTCCAGCACAGCTTATGCCCAAGGCATGTCCGAGTTCATGACGAAAAGTTCCTACAAAATCAGCAGCCTGTTCATTGGTAGGCAGAACAGTGTCCGCATCTATCCACCAGCCATTTTCGACGTTATTACGACTCGCCCCCACATACTTGCCAATCCGTATTACGCTATAAGCATATTTTCCTTCAGGCAGAGCATCATGTGACGTATATGTCACATGTGTAAAAACTTTCCCTTCCTGCAGTTGGTCCTTCACATAGGACAAATGATTTTGAAAAAAATCTTTTGTTATAATTCCTCCAGGAGTGTCCAGCGATTGTGAGACTGCATCAGCGTTTACCTCCTCAAATGTGGTGACAAATATCTGCCAGGGTGTTGTATTTCTTGCTCCAGGCGCCAAAATATTTTTCCAATAATCCGTACTGGTCACAGTAGCATCAATAAGCCTATCACTTAATTTATATGTTGCCTTATTAACCAGCCAACCTGGATCATCCGGTTTTTCTCCATAACCTATTCCATACTCTTGATCCATAAATAGTAGTTTAGCAAACGTCTTGCCATTATACGTAGACTCTACTGTTTCCAAATATGGATATGCCGGCTCCTCTGCTGCCAAAGCATACGATAACGGCATAGCCAGACTGGATAAGACCGCCGCCGTCAATATACAATTCCTTTTGTTTCGCATGGTAATGACATCCTTTCCCACAAAAATTCTCTACAGCAACTTTTTGCCAAGAATATATTTTACCAATCAATTAAGATAATACAGAATTTTTTTACGCTAATTATCTCATATTTATTCTAGGGCGTACTTTCTTATTCCTGCCTGGTAATATATTTTTTCTAAAAGAAGGAAATTCACCTTCCCTGTCGAAGTAAGACGGTAAATCACGAGGAGATATATCCTGCCGTAAGTTAATGGGAATAATTGGGAGAGTGATTCACAAATGATCAAGAACATTACCATCTATGTCATCCTCAAACTCGAGTATGGCAAGGGCCAGGAAAATGTTTACTCCAGTATCCTCAACGTATCCTCCAGCAAAAGTACCGCCGAAACCTTCAAGGAACACTACGAAGAACAATTCGCTGATGAAATCCAGAATGAGCATGATGGCCGTTTCGTCTCCATCCATATGCACAAAGCCCTGATTCAGCTCGATGATGAAATCATTGCTCCGGATATGTTCATCCGCTTTATCGGTGACAAAAAAATCAAAGATAAATTTTAATTCAACATACGAAAAATCCCCCGCTGAGAAATCAGCGGGGGATTGCCATTTTCTATTAATGGTCGGGATGACAGGATTCGAACCTGCGGCCTCTTCGTCCCGAACGAAGCGCGCTACCAAACTGTGCCACATCCCGACAACGAATAATATTATAGCGTAACTTGATGATTAATGCAAGCCCTTTTTTATCTTTTTTTCAAAAAAATAAAAAAGATAAAAAAAGTCCGCCAGCATAAGGCTGACGGACTTTTGTATATTCCACACGAATCGTAAAGATTAACGCTTGGAGAACTGAGAAGCCTTACGGGCTTTCTTGAGACCGTATTTACGGCGTTCTTTTTCACGCGGGTCACGCGTAACGAAACCAGCTTTTTTCAGAGCCGGACGGAGTTCAGCGTCCATTTCCATGAGTGCACGGGTGATACCGTGACGGATTGCGCCTGCCTGACCAGATACGCCGCCACCTGCAACATTTGCGATAACGTCATACTTGTCAACAGTTTCCGTAAGGTTCAGAGGCTGACGAACGATGAGTTCGAGAGTCTTCAGACCAAAATATTCTTCCATGGTACGACCATTGATCGTAACTTTGCCTTCGCCTGGAACCAGACGAACACGGGCAACGGAAGACTTTCTGCGGCCAGTGCCGTAATAGCTTACTTGTGCCATTTATATGTTCCTCCTCCAGATTAGCGAATGTTCAGCTCGAGCTTTTCCGGCTTCTGAGCTGCATGCGGATGCTCGCTGCCAGCGTAAACGCTGAGCTTGCGGTACATCTTAGCACCGAGACGGTTATGCGGCAGCATGCCTTTTACAGCGTGCTCAATAACGCGTTCCGGGAACTTTTCGAGCATCAGGCCAGCGGACGTGAACGTCGTGCCACCCTGATAACCGGAATGACGGAAGTAAGTCTTATCCGTAAGTTTCTTACCCGTAAATTTAACCTTCTCTGCATTGATGACGATGACATAATCACCCGTATCAACGTGCGGAGTAAAGGTCGGTTTATTTTTACCGCGAAGAACTTTAGCAACTTCAGCTGCGAGACGGCCGACAGTCTGCCCTTCAGCGTCTACAACATACCATTTACGCTCAACGTTGGATGCATTTGCCATAAACGTTGTCTTCATGCGATTTTCCCCCCTAATAAGTTCAAATAATT
>DJYL01000072.1 GCA_002448495.1 Pseudoselenomonas ruminantium
TCACTGCGAAAATGACGTTTTATACGGACATCGCTTAGGGCGGAGGTGGGGATGCTTTTCTCTGCGGAACGACTGTCCGAACGAAGTGAGGACTGGCCCACAAACAAAATTTCCTAGAAACTGCGATGAACATACGCGCCGCCGGCCTGCCCGGCGCAGGTATCTAAAAAAGAAAATACTTTTGCTAGTGGGTCATTTAGTGCAGCAGAGAAAAGTATTCCCACCTCCGCCCCACTGAGCTGTAACAAATACAATAAAGTTCGTATTGTCAAACTGCAATTTGCAAAAAGTGCGCTGACCATGTTTATGTCAACGCACTTTCGGTTAATTCAAGGGATATTCACAGCCCCTTGCTGCTGTAAATTTATTTTAGGACAGATACGGCTTCACAGCTTCTGCCATTTTATCCTTGGCGGCCTGTGCTTCTTTAAGGTCTTTGCCCTTGGTGGTGTAGTAAGCCTTGATTTTCGGCTCTGTGCCGGACGGGCGGATGATGACGGAGGAACCGTCTTCCAGTTCATAGGTCAGCACGTTGGCTTTGGGCAGGCCCGTTGCGGCGGTGTCGAGGTAGTCGATAACTTTCGTGACCTTCTTGCCGGCCAGTTCCTTGATGGGGTCTTTGCGCAGATTTTCCATCATGCCTTTCATCTTATCCATACCGGAAAGGCCGGGGAATTCGAAGCTATCCACTTTGTTGAGGTAGCGTCCGTATTCCTTGTAGATTTCCTCCAGCCGCGCCTTGATGGACGAGCCTTTGCTGCGGTAGTAAGCGGCCATTTCGCAAATCAGCATGGAAGCGACCACGGCATCTTTATCGCGGACATAGGGGCCGGCAAGGTAGCCGTAGCTTTCCTCGAAGCCGAAGATAAAGCGGTCTTCTTCGCCTTTTTTCTCCAGACCGAGAATCTGGTCGCCAATCCACTTGAAGCCCGTGAGGGTGTGTCTAAGTTCTACGCCGTAGTGCTTTGCTACCGCATCCGCCAGCGGGGTGGACACGATGGATTTTACAGCTACGGGATTTTTCGGCATGGTGCCTTTTTCCTGACGGCCCGCGCAGATGTAATCAAGGAGCAGTACGCCCATCTCATTGCCGGAAACCAGTTCATAAGAGCCGTCCGGACACTTCATGGCAATACCCACGCGGTCAGCATCCGGGTCAGTTGCCAGCATGAGGTCAGCGCCCTCTTTCTTGGCCAGTTCCACGCCTTTTTCCATGGCGGCAAGGATTTCCGGATTCGGATAGGAGCAGGTGGTGAAATAGCCATTGGGGTATTCCTGTTCCGGCACAATCGTGACATCATCAATACCGATGTCGCGCAGCACGCGGGTAACGGGTACAAGGCCAGTGCCGTTAAGCGGGCTGTAGACGAGCTTCAGGCCAGCCGTCTTGCAGAGGCCGGGACGAACCTGGCAGGCTTCGATGTTCTTGTAGAGCCCTTCCTTGCAGTCTTCGCCGACAAATTTAATCAGGCCTTTTTCCACACCTTCAGCAAATGGCATGTATTTCGCGCCCGTGAGCACATCGGTTTTCTGAATGGCATTGTAAACCACATCAGCGGCATCATCCGTCATCTGGCAGCCGTCCGGGCCGTAGGCTTTGTAGCCGTTGTACTTGGCCGGGTTGTGGCTGGCGGTCACCATGATACCGGCGTTGGCTTTGTAGAAACGGGTGGCAAAGGAAAGCGCCGGTACCGGCATGGGTTCATCATAAATGCGCACGTTAATGCCATTAGCCGCCAAGACCCCTGCGGCTTCCTTGGCAAACGTCCAGCCTTTGAGACGGGTATCGTAGCTGATGGCTACCGTCTGCGTGCCCCCTTCGCCTTTTACCCAGTCCGCTACGCCCTGCGTGGCCTGACGGACAACCCAGATATTCATGCGGTTCGTGCCTGCACCTAAAGTTCCGCGCAGGCCGGCGGTACCAAACTGCAAAGCAGCGGCAAAACGCTCTTTGATGGCTTCATCGTCTCCTTCGATGTCCCGGAGTTCTTTGCCCAGGTCGCAGTCAATGAGGTCAGCCCCCAGCCAGCGTTTGTATTCGTCTTGATACATAAAAAATCCACCCTTCCTGTTTAAACTTCTGCAAATATATATTATATATACAACAAGGCAGGATAAAAATCCTGCCTCCAAAGCTAATCTTATAAATATTTTATGGCAGCAGGCTGTCCTACGCCAGAATATCGACACCTGCCGCCTTGGCCTGTTCTATGGCCAGGGCTTTTTCATAGTATGCTTCTGTTTCTGTGGCAAATGCCTGTTTCAGCCGCTCGCCCATTGACTGCCAAGCCTCGTGCAATTCCTTCTGTTTTTCCCGTTTTTCGTCCTCAATCCATGTGCCGGACTGCTCCGCACTGCCAAAGACAAAAGGCTTGCGGGGTTCTGTGCGTTCCTCCACATGGCGCAGTTTATCGGTAAATTCCGCATCCTTGCCTTCCAGCTGCCGCCTGGAGAGAACTTCGCCTGCCGTTTCCCGCTTGTCCTTCTCCGTTTCCCTGCCCAAAAGTTCATCCAGCAGACGGCCTTCTTCCTTTGCCGCCCGCCGCTGCATATCAAGAAAACTCAATCCTTGCGGCTCTGCCGGTGTCTCCTGGGCCGTCTTCTTTACATAGCCGTCTTTCGGTTTTTGTATCTCCACGCCATAGGTTTTGGCGATGGCCTCGGTCACCTGTTTTTCAAATTCATCGCTTGCGGTCTCAATTTTCTGCCCGCTCTGTGTCGTCCTGACCATGCGGATAATCTGGCTGACCAGTTCGTTTTCACCCTGTGGGTCTAATTCCTTCAAGGCACTAACCAGGGTGTCATAGAATGGGTCATCCGTGCCGACTTCTTCCTGAAAATTATTCAGATAACTGCCCAGTGCCCCGAAAGCCCCCTGCACATTCTTAAAGGTCTGGGCAAATCGCATATTTTCCGTATCCAGATAGGTCCAGACAGCAAGTCCCTTATCTGCGTACAGTTCATCATAGGCCTGCTCATAGGTCTCCCGGGGAGCCAGAATGTTTTCCACCGCCTGCACCACATCTTCTTCCAAATGTTTCCGAACCTCCGTGCGCCAGCTGGCAATTTCTTCTTCCCGTGTCTGGGTTTCCTCAATGCCTGTTTCTTCCGTCCAGCGGTAATGCGGTGATTGGATTTCCGTCACCGGCGTATAGACAGGCCGGGCCACGGGAAAGTTCTCCACACCGCTGGCCGACTTCAATATCTGTCCGTAATCCTGCGGCTTCAAAAAAATACCCTGCTCTGCCGGCTGTCCGGCTGGCGCAAGGCTTCCCTGGGAGAGATTTCCCAGCAGCTTTTCTTCCCGTTCATGCTGGAGCTGCCATTCCTCGGCAGGGTCAAAGGGCGTTCCCAGCCGCGCATAATTATCGTTCAGCTTCTGATAACGCTCAACGGTCATGCGCAAAGCAGCCAATTCCTCATCACGCGTCCAGGATTCTTCCCCCTGCTGCAAAGATATCTGAACAGTCGAACCCATATGAAAAACCGTCATGCTGCGCTGCGCCTTTTCACGGATATCTACCTGATAGGCAGCACCAAAGCCGCTATCCTCGTTCTCAGCCTGCACCGCCTTCTGTTGTTCTCGCACTGCCCTTCCCCGGACAGCCTCGTTCACATTAAGCGTATGCCTTTCTTCCGTCCTGCCAATCATCATTTTCGTTCACATCCTTTTGCCTGATGAAAACACATACCACCGCATTTATATATCGTCCATTTACACCGGCTTCTTAAATAAAAAAAAGCCACCCTCGACCAAAAGGGTGGCTTCCTGCTGTCCACATAGCGGACTTCCTGCGTCACAGGCGACCAACCTGCAACGCTAGTATGATAAATCTTTCAAACTTACTTGTATTGTAGCATACATCTGCCAAAAATGCTATAATTATTTTGCTGTGCACCTCTCAGCGGAAGGGAGGTAAATGTATGAATCTTTCAAACTTGTTGCGTGACTTCCTGCTTTCCCTGATTGCAGGATTGGCCGCCAACTACTTATTCACCGTGCTGGCAAAATAGCACAGCAGCCAGTAAACACCTCGGGCAAAGACCAGCCGTTGAGGGAGAAAGCCGCCTATGACCAAGGGGCGGCTTTTCGTATGCCTGTTTTAACTGTATTTCTTCCGAAACGTCCTGCGCGTCCAGAAAAAGGCAATGGCAAGCGGAATGCACGAGCCTGCCCATGCCATAGGGTTAGCCACGCAAGCGCCCAGATAGCCCCAGATTTCGCAGAGGAAAATGGCGGCACCGGCACGCATGAAAAGTTCCATAATGCCGGCTATCGTGGGCACCACGCTCTGCCCCAGCCCCTGCAGGGTATAGCGGAAGATGAACAGCAGCGCCAGTATCCAGTAGTTAAGGCCGTTGACAATGAGGTACATATGCCCCATGTCCACGACTTCCTGCTGGCCCTCGCCGACGAAAAGTTCCATGATGAAAGGCCCGGAGAGAATCAGCA
The DNA here is from genome assembly GCA_002448495.1 of Pseudoselenomonas ruminantium. GTDB lineage: Bacteria > Bacillota > Negativicutes > Selenomonadales > Selenomonadaceae > Selenomonas_A > Selenomonas_A ruminantium_I. Next base: position 4,454 of record DJYL01000072.1, read on the forward strand.
CCACTGCCGCGAGGATACTGAAGCCCACGGACATATAACTGCACTTTTTCACGCCCTCGGCAATGCGGTCATACTTCTGTGCGCCGTAGTTCTGCGCGGTATAAGCCGCCATGGCAAGGCCAAAGGACATCATGGGCATCAGCGCAATGGAGTCGACCTTCTGCGCCGCCGCATAAGCCGCCACGGCTGTCGGCCCAAGGTTATTGAGCGCCACCTGCAAGATAACCGCGCCGATGGCGATAATCGAGGACTGAAAGCCCATGGGCAGGCCCAGCTTCAAATGCGCCTTTAAGACCGGCCAGCTCATCTGCCAGTCCTCGCGGTAAGTGCGCAGCACCGGCACTTTTTTACAAATGTAAATGTAGCAAATCACATTGCCCAAAAACTGCGCCACGATGGTCGCGAGCGCCGCGCCGGGAATGCCCCAGCCCAAGACGAGAATCGCAATCGGCTCCAAGATGATGTTGATGATGAGCGCCGTTGCCAGAATCACCGTCGGCATCCGGCTGTCGCCGAGCGCCCGCAGAAGGTTGGTCTGCGTCTGCAAGCAGACGAACATCACAATGCCGCCGAACACAATGCTGATAAAGCTGTACGCCCCCTCCAAAATCTCCGGCGGGGTCTGCATCCAAATCAAGAGCTGACGGCAGAGCGAAACGCCTACAATGGTCAGCACCACGGCCTCCAAAAAGGAAAGCACGGCACAAGTGGCCGCGCTCTGCCGCACACCTTTGTAATCCTTGGCGCCATACCGCTGCCCCGTGTAAATGGTAATCCCCGTGGAAAAACCAATCACAAAGCCGAGCATCAGAAACATCAGACTGCCCGTACAGCCCACTGCCGCCAAAGCCTCCACGCCCAAAAAGCGGCCCACAATCAGCGTGTCCACAAAAGCGTATAACTGCTGAAAGATATTGCCCGCGATAAGCGGCAGGGTAAACAGCAGGATAAGCCGTGCCGGACTGCCCTCCGTAAGATTTTTTGTCATTCAAGATACCTCGTAATAAAAGCCCGCAAAACTTCCTGCATAACGACCACATTATCCAGCAAAGCGTCCACACTGGGTTTTAGCTTATTGTAATGAAAATCATGTCTGGTGTTCACGCGATAATCGGCAGGATAAGCCGTAACCTCCACGCCGCATTTGGCAAAGTTCAGCACGGAACGGCGCATATGAAACGCCGAAGTCACGAGGACAGGTTTGGTCAGCCCATGCTCCCGCATAAGCTCCGTGGAAAACCGCGCGTTCTGCGTGGTGTTGATGCTTTTGCCCTCCACGATAATCTTGTCCTCGGGCACGCCCAAATCCATGAGAATCCGTTTGGCAATTACCGCCTCCGGGCCGCTGTCGCTGTAGACCTGCCCCCCCGAAAGGATGATGGGCACACCCAGGCGCTTTTGCAGACGCACTGCCGTAAGCAAACGGTTAGCCGGCGAAGAACAAAGCGTTCCCCGCCCGCTCACATCCGGCGTATCGGGAAACGCCCCGCCGCCGAGCATAATCACACAGTCCCCCTGTGGATCAGCAGGCGGTACATAGACACTTTCCAAAGCCCCCATGACCCGCTCAGACACCAAATTCGTACACAGCAGATAAAATACAAACACCAAAGCCGCAAGCATAGCCGCTAGCCTCTTTTCCTTCTTGCGATACAGCCGCCAGGCCACATACCAAAACGCGAGGAAAAATATCCCCGGCGGCAGTACCCAGGCGGCGCCAAATTTCAATAAATAAACCATTTTAATCTTTTCACCCTTATGTTATAATACCATTCAGACAGTTGATGAGCCGGCTTTCCCCTAACGGGGAGGTGAGAGCCATGACGCTATATGAAAAACTATCCTTATTCTTTGCCTTTCTGACGCTGATTGTCTCTATCCTTGGACTGCTGAAGT
>DJYL01000212.1 GCA_002448495.1 Pseudoselenomonas ruminantium
CCTTCTTCATCAATATGGTATTCCGTGGCTGTATTATTCTTCAAATCCACCTTTACCACCATTTCATTAAGACGGCAGATATAGCTCATTACGGCATCGATTTCCTGACGGCGTTTTTCATCCTGCCGGGTGGCATTATTGCGAATCAGGGTAATCAGCACCATCCCTGCCAGCATGACCATCAAAATAGCCAGCAGAATGAACTGCAGCGGATAACTGTAAACCATTTCCTTCCAGCTCATGCTGCGGGGCTGCACTTCGGTGTGACGATAGATAATGTTCTGCACCTCCGGCGAAGTCATCGGCGGCATAGCGGCCGAAAGCACTTCCAGCAAGCGATGGTCAAAGGTATCGCGCACCCCCAGCCGCATATTCAAAGACAGTCCGGGCACAATGGCTATCCGCAATTTGTTGTTATCGTCCAGATTGACATACTTCTCCCCAATCAACCCCAGCATATAAATACTGGAACATTTGCCGGATTTCAGGGCTGCCACCGCTTCTTCCGGCGTATCATAATGCTGATCCACTGCATTTTCCGGCAAATCGCCCGTCATAGCCAGCTTGCGTTTCAGATTGGCAGTCATGGCTATCGCCCCGTCCGGACTTTCGTTCTTCAGGGACAGCTGTACAATAGAGGTCTGCAGGATGGGCTGAGTAAGCTTATAGTGCACCAGTTCCGCCTCATGGAAGCTGGCGCTCATCCCCAACACCATATCCGTCTCATCATCCTGCAGCCACTTTTCATACTCCGCCTGATTGGCCGTATAGATAAACTCATATTTTATGCCGGCATTTTCTGCCATAATCCGGAAAATATCCGGCAAAATCCCCTGTGCCCTGCCTTCGTTATCAAAATAGGCATAAGGATTGGCATTGGGCATAACCACCACGCGGAAAACCTTGTCCGATTCCCGAAGATTTTGCAAAAAATCCTGACTCTCCGCCGACAGTGCCATCATTCGGTCCGCCCGCTCGGCATAATAATTGCTGCCCAAGGCCACTTCCCAGCCGGGGTCAAGGGCAGACAGCTTATACTGCGCCTTATTTATCCCCTCGATAAGCTTCTGCTTATCGGGAGTGGTGATAACATACAATGGCTGAGGATTGCGCAATTCCAGAATCTTTTCCTTGCGGATTACCCGCTTGCTGCTGGTGACAATGGCATCCACCTCACCGCTGTGCAGGGCTGCCTCCTCCCTGCCAATGCTTTCAAAATACACCGGCGTATAGGAAAAGCCCTGTTTTTGCGCAAATTCGTCAAATTCCTTTGTCCGCACATTGCCAATCAGCAGTCCTACCCGCATACCGTCATAACTTTCTGGATTGCGGGGCTGATATTTGGCGTTGTCTTCCAGCGTAGTCAGCATCAGTGAACTATACGCCATCGGCTTATCGGTATAAAGATACTTGGCCTCCCGTTCCGGCGTTTTCTGCACCGCCGTCAGCAGGTCAATCTCTCCCCTGTCCAGCAGGTCAAACATTTCCTTCCAGCCTTGGTCATAGCCGATGTATTCATACTGCCATTCCAGATAACGGCTGATTAAATGCAGATAATCATAGCCGTAACCATAGCGGTTCCCACTACCATCCATAGCATGATAGCCGGTCATCTGGTAAAAACCGACCCGCACCACCTGCTGCTGCGGATATAACGAAAACTCTGCCCCAGTCTTCTTCACCGGCAGGCAGAGAAAAAATACTGCCATAAACAGCAGCAAACAGCGCCCCCATATAATTAAACTTCGCTTTCGTTCCAGAAGCATTTTTGACACCATCCTTGTTTTGGGCACAAAAAAACCGCCGACAGGAATCCATATTGTGTAAATTCTCTGTCAGCGGTTTTTTTCCTGCCATACAGGCCGGTGATTGTCTAAAATTAAATAATTTTTGTCGTCCAGCGTTCGATATTCCAAACCGAATCCACAATGTCCTCGTAGAACTCCGGCTCATGGGAAACCAGAAGCACCGTGCCCTTGTATTCCTTGATGGCCCGCTTGAGTTCCTTCTTGGCCTCGACATCCAGATGGTTGGTCGGCTCGTCGAGCACCAGCAGATTCACCGGCTTCTGCATGATTTTGCAGAGACGGACTTTGGCGGCTTCACCACCGGACAGAGCCAGCATCTTGGTCGTGATATGGTCATTGGTCAGACCGCAGGAAGCCAGCGCCGCCCGCACCTCAAAATTGGTCATGCCGGGGTATTCCTGCCAGACTTCTTCCAGCGCCGTATTGTTATTGCCCGCCGCACTTTCCTGTTCAAAGTAGCCGGTACTGACAAATTCGCCATGCTCTATGTGACCGCTGATGGGCTTTATGATGCCCAGAAGCGTCTTTAAGAGCGTGGATTTTCCCAGACCGTTGGTGCCGCGAATGGCGATTTTTTTGCCGCGCTCCACCTGAATGTCCACGGGGCTTGTCAGTGCCGTATCATAGCCGAGTACCAGCCGCTTGGCCTCAATCACAAAGCGGGAGGGCGTGCGGTCAGACTGGAAGTGGAAATGCGGTTTGGGCTTTTCCTGACGCTTGGTCAGGACTTCCATCTTGTCAAGCTTCTTCTGACGGCTGTTGGCCATGCCGCGGGTAGCAACGCGGGCCTTGTTGCGCTGGATAAAGTCCTGCTCCTTCTTGATTTCCGCCTGCTGGCGCTCATAGGCGGCTTCCTCCTGTTTGCGCTTTAAGGCCGCCATTTCCTCGAACTTTTCATAGCTGCCCGTATAGCGGTCAAGGTGAAGATTGTCCACATGGTAGATTACATTGGTTACGGCATTGAGGAACGGCACATCATGGGATACGAGGATAAAGGCGTTCTCGTAGTTCGTCAGATAATTCTTGAGCCAGTTGATATGCTCTACGTCCAAATAGTTGGTCGGCTCGTCCAAGATGAGGATTTCGGGATTCTGCAAGAGAAGTTTCGTGAGCAGAACTTTCGTGCGCTGACCACCGGAGAGTTCATCAACCTTCTTGTCAAGGCCGATATCCCGCAGGCCAAGGCCGCCGGATACTTCCTCAATGCGGGCATCAATGGTGTAGTAACTGCCCGCTTCGAGCATATCCTGAATATCGCCCACATCCCGCATAAGGGCATCCATTTCCTCCGGCGTGGCATCACCCATCTTGTCATAGGCAGCGAGCATTTCCTGCTCGGCCTGCACCATATCGTCAAAGGCGGTGCGCAGGGTGTCGCGAATGGTCATGCCCGGCTTTAAGACTGCGTGCTGGTCAAGATAGCCCACCTTCACGCGCCGCGCCCATTCCACGGTACCCGCATCGGGCGTAAGCTGCCCCGTGATGATGGAAAGGAATGTTGACTTGCCCTCACCATTGGCACCGACTAATGCCACATGCTCGCCCTTCAGCAAACGGAAACTAACGTCCTCAAAAATCTCCCGGCCGCCATAGCTGTGGGATAAATGGGAAACGTTCAAAATACTCATGAATACTTTCTCCTTACCTCATTTTACTAAAAAAGAGCCGTTCCAAAGAACAGCTCTTGCATTTACTAAATGGTCGGAACGACGGGATTTGAACCCACGACCTCTTCCACCCCAAGGAAGCGCGCTACCAAACTGCGCTACGTCCCGAACAAGTAATATAATACTACATTGGCAGAGGATTGTAAACCCCTTTTTTTATTTTTTATTAGAGATGCCAAATCCAAATGTAGATATTGGCCATGATGATGGTAAGAATCATCACCGGGAAAGCTACCTTCATAAAGCCAATGAAGGAAATCTGCTTGCCATGCTGAGCGGCCAGCGATGCCACAACCACATTGGCCGAAGCACCGATAAGCGTACCATTGCCGCCAAGGCAGGCACCGAGCGCCAAACTCCACCACATGGGTTCGAGGTTACTAAGACCCATCTGGCCCATATCCTGAATCAGCGGGATAAGCGTAGCCACGAAGGGAATGTTATCGATGAAGGCTGAGGCAATGGCACTCATCCAGAGGATAAGCATGGCCGTCATCGGCACATTGCCGTTGGTTACGGCCAATGCTTCTGCCGCCATAGCCTTGATTACACCGGTTTCCACCAGCGCACCGACCAGAACAAACAAACCGGCAAAGAAGAAGATAGCCAGCCATTCCACTTTGGAGAGGACTTTGGCAATCATGGCCTCATTGCGGGTGTAAGTAATGAGCAGCAACAGACCTGCACCTGTAAGCGCAGCCGTAGCCGTTTCGAGTCCCAAGGCACCATGCATGGCAAAGAGCGTAATCGTAAAGAAGATTACGGCCAGACATTTTTTCAGCAAGACCTTGTCGGCAATCTGGCTTGCCGCATTAAGGCGCATAACCTTGTCCTGCAACTCCGGCGTGGTCTTGAGCCGACTGCCGTAGAGCATTACCAAAACAGCCTGCACTACGATAAAGATGGCCACAGATACCAGTGTCATATTCTGGATAAAATCCATGAAGCTGAGTCCTACCGCACTGCCAATCATAATATTGGGCGGGTCACCGATAAGCGTTGCCGTACCGCCGATATTCGAGGAAATAATCTGTGCCATAAGATACGGCTTTACATCCACCTTGAGCTGTGAGGTAATGCTGAAGGTAATCGGTACCGTTAAGAGCACCGTGGTTACGTTATCCAAGAGAGCCGAGCACACCGCCGTAATGGTCGAGAGCGCGACCAAGAGTGCCACAGGCTTGGCCTTGACCTTCTTGGCCGCCCAGATGGCGAGGAAGTTGAACAGTCCTGTCTCACTGGTAATATTGACAATAATCATCATGCCCATCAAAAGGCCCAAGGTATTAAAGTCAATGTGATGAATAGCCGTTTCCTGACTGATAATCCCGAACAGAATCATCAGCATGGCACCGAAGATACCCACAATCGTCCGGTGTACCTTTTCGGAGATAATAAGTGCATAAGCGGCAACGAAGATAATCACCGCAATTGTTGTACTGGTCAAAATTATCCCTGCTTTCTCAAATTCTCAAATTATCCCTTTTTCTTTTCCTTGGCCCAGGTATCTTTAAGCCCTACCACCCGGTTAAAGACCAGCTTATCCGGCGTAGTATCCGGGTCGATAACAAAATAGCCTGTCCGCAGGAACTGATAATGCTTGCCGGCAGCCTGCAGTTTTACACTGGGTTCTACCAGAGCATTTTCGATTATCTCCAGCGAATTCTTGTTGAGGGCACCGATGAAATCTTCGGGCAGATTGCCGTTTTCATCGGTTTCCAGCAGGTAGTCATAGAGACGTACTTCTGCCGGCAGGGCGGTCTTGGCGGCTACCCAGTGAATGGTGCCCTTGACCTTGCGGCCCGCAGTTGCCCCGCCCGTCTTGGAATCAAGATCAGCCGTGCAGCGCAGTTCTACGACATTACCCTGCTCGTCCTTGATGACCTCTTCGCATTTGATGATATAGGCATGTTTGAGGCGTACTTCGCCGCCCGGTTTCAAGCGGAAGAACTTCTTGGGCGCATCTTCCATGAAATCTTCCTGCTCAATGTAGATTTCGCGGGAGAAGGGAATAAAGCGATGACCGCCGTGCATGGGGTTGTTGTCGCCCAGCAGCCATTCTTCCTTATCCTCCGGATAGTTGGTAATCACGACCTTCAGCGGACGCAGCACCGCCATAATGCGGTCAGCGTTTTCATTGAGGTCAGCGCGCACGCAGGATTCGAGCATGGCCACATCGACGAGGCTGTTGCCCTTGGCCACACCGATTTCCTCGCAGAACTTGCGCAGGGAAGCCGGCGTAAAGCCACGGCGGCGCAGACCGGAAATGGTCGGCATACGCGGGTCATCCCAACCGCGCACATGACCTTCTTCCACGAGCTGACGCAGTTTGCGCTTGCTGGTCACGGTATTCGTGAGGTTCAGGCGGGCAAACTCAATCTGGCGTGGGCGCGTGTTGACGTCAAAATCCAGATTTTCCAGCAGCCAGTCATAGAACGGACGATGTTCCTCAAATTCGAGCGTGCAGACGGAATGGGTAATGCCCTCGATGGCATCGGACAGCGGATGGGCAAAGTCATACATCGGATAGATGCACCATTTATCCCCCGTGCGGTGATGATGGGCATGGGCAATGCGGTAGATAACCGTGTCGCGCATAACCATATTCGGCGAAGCCATGTCGATTTTGGCACGCAGCACCTTTTCCCCATCGGCAAATTCGCCGGCCTTCATGCGGGCGAACAGGTCGAGGTTTTCCTCCACACTGCGGTTGCGATACGGGCTTTCCTTGCCCGGCTCCGTCAAGGTGCCGCGGTATTCCTTAATCTGTTCTGCCGTCAAATCGTCCACATAAGCCAGACCCTTTTTAATGAGTTCTACGGCATAATCATAGAGCTTGTCAAAGTAGTCGGAAGCATAGTACATACGATTCTGCCAGGAAAAGCCGAGCCAGCGGATATCTTCCTGAATGGAATCCACATACTCCGTGTCTTCCTTGGTCGGGTTGGTATCATCAAAACGCAGGTTGCAAAGGCCGTGGTTGTACTCTGCCAAGCCAAAGTTCAGGCAGATGGATTTTGCATGGCCGATATGCAGATAGCCATTGGGTTCGGGTGGGAAACGTGTATGAATACCTTCCGTATACTTACCGTTTCGCTGATCTTCCTCAATCGCATTCTGCACAAAGTTCGTGGCGATTGTCGTATTTTCTGCCATTATATTCTCTCCTTTATAGATATGCGCTCACATCATCCGAAGCTGCGCATTTTTTCTCGATATACGCCCACAAGCGGTCAATCCCCACCTGTACGCCTTCCTGCTCGGGCAGATGGTCAATAATCTTCTGGATATAGCCGCGCTCCACCATCTTCTTTAACGTCCAGCCAAAGTTCACATCATACACCCACAAGAGACGCACCAGACGGCGGTCACCTAAGGTCTTCAACTTGCGATAATCAGCCTGCTCGCCTGCGGCAAAAGCCTGTACAAATTCCGGACTGATAAGCTCCGAGGTCTTCGCTTTCATAAATTTTGGTGCCTTATCCGCATTTTCCGCGTCAAGGAAAGGTGACAGAACCCGATAAATATCCAATTTATCGGCATCCCGCAGGAGTTTGGCAAAAAGCAGATACCTGCCTGACGCCTCCGCCGGAATTTCCTTTTTGTTGTGATACTTTATCGCATAGCGGACTAAATCTGCATCCATTGCGGACAAACCATCCATATAGGGCATTTCCTCAGCTAATACCTTCAGCCCTAAATCCGCATGGTCTTCCGACTGGGAATCGTTAAAGGTCTTATAGATACTGTATTGCCGGAACCTGCCCACATCATGGAACAGTCCCATGATTTCGGCCAGCTCTGTATCATGCTCACTAAGCCCCAGATGCTGTGCCAGGTCTCTGGCAATCGCGGTTACATAACCGGTATGAATCATCTTTATGCGGATGCCCTGCATGACCTCTTCATCATCGGTAACAAAGCGGTTCATATAGTCATCCATCCAAGTATGCATTTTTTTGAGTAATTCTTTCAATTACACACCCTTCTTTACAATGAAGTACACCTAATTATACTACGAAGGTCATGCTCACGCAATATTAACCAAAATTCCCAACGTCTGCAATTCCTGCCGGATAGCTGTTAGTGCTTCCGCATCTGGCACCCGTACGGTGTGAATATGAATGCCGCCGGTCACCACCAGCAAGGGATTTGCCTGACATTTTTTCATCTTATTGAGGAAGTTTTTGACATCACGGCGGCTTTCCAAAAGCAAATCGCTCTTTAAGGGGCCATAAACCGGA
>DJYL01000122.1 GCA_002448495.1 Pseudoselenomonas ruminantium
ATTTTCCACACTGGCAAAGGTGGTAGTTGCATTTACAGAAGAAACACCCACATTAAGAATCTGGGCTTTGTGCTTGCTCTCGTCCAAGGCACTTACGGCAACATTCTCCGTCCCCTTGATGGTGCTGTCCGTGATGTCCACATCCGTGGCTCCCTTATTGACTATCCCCGCATAGCCTACGCCTACACCAATACCTATAGCCCCGGTACCTGCCTTCACCTCAATATCGGAGCCTTTGTCTGTCTGCGTCTGTTTGGCTTCTACGGTGACGTTCTTGCCCGTGATGCCGGCTTCATTCATCGTCACATCGGTGTCGTAGTTGGTATGGATAATGTTGTCAGCTACAGTGGCAGAGATACCGCCGCCCACCGTGACTTCCAGATTTTTCTCGAAAATATCGCTGGTGTCCAGCGCCTTCACATTGACATTTCCCGCAGCCGTCAAAGTTTCTTTGCTGACCTCGGTATGAACTCCCTGCTTATTGGTTGCCGGCGTGGCAAGACTTACCTGTACATTCCTTGCCCCTTGGAGGTCGCTGTCCGTGCCCTTCAGGCCGAAGAATTTTGCGCCATCAACGCCCAAAGCCCCCTTCGCTCCATTTACGCCGCTATAGGTCTTGCCATCCTTGGTCGTGCCGTTCAAATGAACATTGATTTCATTCTTGGTACCCGAATCAGTACCCATGGAGTTCCCTTTTTCATCCGTGGCACTGGAAAGCTGGGCGTCCGTGATGCCCTTGTTAATGGAAGTAACCGCCACATTCACGCCTACGCCGATACCGCCCACGGCAACGCCCGTTACGCTGCTGTTAAAATTACGCTCTGCTCCCGCTTTCACGTCGATATTATTTGCTGCCACCACTGAGCCGTCAGTCACATGGGCACTTACACTGCTGTTAATGTTATTCAGGCCAACAGAAACCCCAACGCCACCGACACCACCGGCTCCCACGCCGCCCGTGTAATTTGCGGTCAGCTTGTCCGTGGCATTCACATTGACATCATAGGCTTCAAGCTGGCTTTTGGTCACCAAAGCCGCAGTCTCGCCGCTGGTGTTGTTGATGCCCACATTGGCTGCCAGACCTGCACCAATCCCCACTGCCAAACTGGCGGTAACCAAAGTTTCCTTCCAGTTGTTCTCATTCTTGGCCAAAACGGAAATATTTTTCCCATCTGTGCTGCTCCTGGCCTTCAGGTCGCTGCTATTCACCTCGGACTTTACGGTGGAAGTATCATCCATAACAGCCACACCGGCACCGGCGGACACGGCAGCCAGACCAGCGGACAGACTTGCCCCTATATTCTGCGCGTGGCTATTGCCAAGATGCTCTGCCTGAATCTTAGCCGCGCCGTCAAAGATTGCGTTCACGTTATTCATAAGCGCACTGATTGTATTGTTGTACTTATGACGCATGATACTGTCGCCGGAGGAAATTCCCACCTTGCCGCCACCAGCCGCCGCCGCTAAAGACAGCGCGGAGGAACCGTGCTTTCCGATTGCGTCTACTGTCAAATCCTTTGCATACACATTCTTCTTCGCGCCAGCAGAAGATATTTCCGCTGCCGTTGTCCGTTCAAGCGTCTCCCAGTTAGCTGACACACCCACAGATACCCCTGCTGCGGCTGCCGCCCCTATGGAAGGCGTACCCGTGAAGGAGCCAATATTGGCATAGTCTATGGCATTAACATTTACATGGGAATATTGGTCAGCGGAATTTAACCCCGCATCCTGGATTTTGGCCGTAGTTTTCCCCTCAATGGTGTTGAGGTTCACCGTGCCGTCAACATTGACGCCCACGCTGGAAGAAGCCGCCACACCGCCGGAGGACATCTGGGAAATCAGGGTATGGGTGGCAGAACTGTCCACCACGATGCCGGTCTTATTTTCCTCGGTACGGCTTTCACTGAGTTTGGTTCTGTCCGTGGTGAGATCCAGTTTGTCCGTGGTAAAGAGTTTGTCGTCCTGTGGGCGGGTAACTTTAATAGCGTCCTCATCTGCAGCCGTCAGCGAGCCGCCTTTTACCTGCGCATTGGTGTCGCCGGTAATCTTGTTGATGGACACTGCCGCGCCAATTCCCACCTTGGTATTGGCGCCAATGGCAAAGCCGCCGGCAAAGTTGTAGAGACGGTCATCACTTTGGGACACTACGCCCACACTGCTATTGGAGGTGAGCTTTTGATTCTTGATGATGGCATCCACGTTGTTGCCCATATAGTTGTAACTGCCGGAACCGGCAAAGGCAACCTGACCACCTACGCCGATTAGTCCACCAACGCCTACGGAATGAATATCAGCATCACCGGCAGCCCGCACCTGCGTAAGACCAGCATTAACCACAGTGGTGCCACTTTCCGCAGCCATTTCCGCCTTGGTATTCTGATTCATACGATTGATGGCAACGCCTGCAGCTCCCTTCACCTGCGACATGATATCCACGCTGCCACCGACGCCCACGGTATTGATTTTACTCTTGTTATCTGCCGTAACATTGATGGCCGGATGATAGGACTCCTTGCTTGCGTTGATGTTCGTGTTGTTCATGGCAGCGAAGCTGTCCTTGTAGATATCCGAGACAGCTGCCCCACCCTGAAGATTGAAGAAATTTTTGCCCCAGCTCACACCAAAACCTGCCCCCACGGTGATAACGCGGGACTTTTCCAGTTCGTTATTGCCATTCTTCCTGCTGTCCGTTGTGGATACTTCAATCCTGCCGGCCTCGGTGGTGGTAATATCGGCATGGTTGATTTCTGCCCGGAGTCTCTCCTTGTGGCCGCTGGAACCGACAGCCGTATAGGCCACGGCACCACCCACGCCCACTTTCTTGCCGCCAACGGACACACTGCCCGCCACGGTGGTCTTTTTCGTCAGTTCCGCAGCCGTGACGGAAAGTTCCTTCACGTTGTCCAGTTTGGTATTTTCGCCTGTGGTCTTGCCATCAATGACGCTTTCCGTATTGCTGACGCCGCGGTTAATGGCCACGGTTCCCACTGCGCCCAAAATTTCCTTATCGATATTCACATTTACGCCGCCGGCCACAGCCAAAGCCTTGCCCTGATTCGTGGCTGCCAGTTTGATGGCATTATCCGTTCCGGTAAGTGTGATATCATTGTCCGTCAGATAAGTTCCGGTAGTATTGTTGAGGGAATTGTAGGCCAGTGACAGCCCCATAGCCATGCCCTTTCCTCCGGCTGCTTCTCCGGCAATATTGATGATGGAACTTTCGTTTTGCACCTGTTCGCTGATGTTTTTGCCCGTAATGGTATTGCCTGCAAAGGTGACCTTGGTATCATTTTTCAGGTCATTCCAGCTGCCGGAACCGGCGCCATTAAACGCCTTGCCGCCAATAGCCACACCTGCGCCCACAGAAACAATGGTCGCATCACTTACGGCTTCACCATTTAGCGTATCTGCCGTCAGGACAGAATTTTTTACGTCTGCGGCAATATCATTTTTCACATAATTGTAGGCAATCCCTGCGCCCACACCGGCCTTGCCGTTCCAGCCGCCGGCCATGGCCGCCGTGATGGTAAGGCTGTGATTCTGGCCCAGTTTCTTCTTTGCGGCAACTTCTTCACTTGCCGCTTCACCTGCGACCTTACCTTCATCTGTATTTTGGGCATGATCATCCAGAGAAGATGCTGCGCTATCTGTATTGAGATAGCTCTTGCCGGTAGTGTCTATCCCTTTGTCTTCCAGCGTCTGCTTGTTATTCTTATCGGCATCCGCCGCATCTTTCAACAGGGATTTGCTCTTACTATCAAGTTTAGTGTCATCGATTTGCTGTTTTTCCTCATTGCGCGCAGCATCGCTCTTAATGACAGGAATCTCCCCTGCCCTGACGTTTACGGTACCTGCTTTAAGTCCCGCACCGGAAACACCGGCGATATACGCCTGGGTGGTGTTTTTCACACTGCCATAGGCAAACGCACCCTCGAAACCATAACCGCTGCTGCCACCGGCATAGGTTGCCGCCAGAGCACCGTTAATCTGGGTAGTGCCTTTCTTTGCATCCACCGTGACCGACTGGAATTTATTGGCATAGGTACCGCCGCTGATTCCGCTTATCAGGTTGTTTTCCAGATTGCTGATGGCTGCCGCGCCGCCCACGCCTGCATTAGTGCCGCTGCCGCTGCTTGAATTAGCCGCAAGCCCCCCCGCAATCTGGAAGTCCGTACCGGTGGCCTTATTGGCAAGCGTGCCGTTTTCTCCTGCCGTTATGACATTATCCAGCATCAGGGCATGAATATCCTGTTTGGCTTTGTTATAGTATACGACACCTGCCCCGGCAACATTGGTGCCACTGCCCTGGGAGGCACTGACCCCCATACCGGCTGCCGCTTCAATACCTAGTTTGGCTGCTGTATTTTTGACAGACTCCACCTGCTGCAGCTCAGAATTGCGCAAAATGGCATCCACATCCCGCGCCGAACTGTTCATGGCAAAAGTACCGCCAATGCCAACCTTGGTGGAGCCGCTGCCCGATTTCAGGGAATGTTTTATATCCGTACCTCCCAGCGTAATCGCGCCCAAAATATCCGTAGCTGAAAGCGCGGCGGAAGACACAGATGCCCCTGCCGTATTTTTTACGGTCACATTATTCAAAATAGCATCCGTCCGCCCGCCTAACAAGGTCAGCGCGACACTGCCCTCGATGCCGATAGTGGCTCCCGCACTGGCAGATGAACCAACAGCAGGTGCAGCCCCTTCCTCCTGCGAAGGTGCTGCGTCCGGATTGGCGGCCTTGCCTGCTTCTTTACCGGCGCTGGCAGCAGTCGGAGCTGCTCCCTCGTTCTGAGAAGATACTTTATCCTGTTCCAAATCTTCCGTATTCTTCTTGGCAGCATCTGCCCCTTCTTTGCCCTGCTTGGACCACTTTGTCCACTTTTCGGAGTCCTTACGGCTGTCTGCATCTTCGCCTTTATCCGCAGCGGTCCTGGACACGACCTTGGCCTTGGCATCGTTTTGCAGCATACCGGCAGCCAGCGCCATCATGGTAAGACTGCCCGTCTCGATACTGCCTTTGACCGCACCGGACTGGCCCAGTTTGTCCGTGAGCTTGTCGCCTGCGATACTTTGCGCCAAAGCCGTATCCTGATAGATTTTCTGCGCAGCTTTTTGTGCATCCGTGGAACTGCCGGAAGGCGCACTTATCCCCTTGCCGTTGTCGCTGACCATGGTCAGGCTGTTCACATCATAGTTAACAATCCCCACGCCGATGCCAAAGGCCTTGGAGCTTTCCGCGCCCTCAAAGGAGCTGCGAGCCGAATTGTCAACATTCGTACCGTTAGTCGCCGTAATCATCGTAACGGGTGCCGTGATTTTACTTTCATCATCCAGTGATACAATGCTGTTGCTGTCTCCGTAGGAAAGGGCAACCATACCGGAAATGCCCAGAGAATCCCCTTTGCCGGCATTTTGGACCTCGTTCTTGGCATCGAGGGAATTAGCCGCCGAAATGCGGCTCATGCCTGAAGGGCCTGTTCCGGTAAGCTCAACGCCCTTACCTGCCATGATCAGGCTGTTGCTGCGGATATTTTGCAGGCCGACAGTTGCGCCAATGCCTGCTTTGTTGTTTTCTTCCTTTGCACCATATTCGCCCTTGACATTGGTCGTGGCATCCGCCGACAGATTAACAGACTTCCCCTCGGTCTTGCTCTGCTGTCCCAAAAGGATAATGGCATTGTTCTTCTGGGTATTGATACCTACCGAACCGTCCAGCACTACCGTGGCCGGCGTATTTTCAGCGGCCACCCCCTCAGAACTCACCGCATAGGACAGGAGGCTCGTTTCTTCGCTTTCATCAGCCTTCTTGTATTTGCCCATACCGGCCTGAGCATCCAGTTTTACCGCATCATCGCCCTTGATTTGGGCAGACTTTGCCCCCTCGTTATCCAGCAGAATTTGCGCATTGTTCTGCACATTGCTGACCATTACCGCTGCCCCGATTTCCACCTTGGCAGAGTTGGCCTGAGCATTTTTCACCGTAAATTGCAGACTGTTTTCATTGTCCTTGGAAGCCGTCAGCAAGGCACCAGCCGCCATATTTACCGCACCGGTCAATGTTTCCGACCCTTCAGGTTTCGCCGCCGTAATGACTGCGTTCTTCCCCAAGGTAACATTGGCATTATTCTGATTTAACAGCACGCCTGCACTGGCACCAAGGCCAAAAGCGGAGGTTTTGGCGGCATTGCCGCCGCCCTCATTGGTGCCCTCCACCTTGTCCTTGACATCCTTTATACCGCCTTTGCCATCGGCACCTGCAGCATCCTTTGTCTTATCATCCTCAGCCGGATCTACCGAAGCATCCTTAATTAACTGCATGGGATCGATAGATTTTTTCTCACTTTCCTGCTCGTCCTCCGATTTTTCCGCAGCGGACTTGTTTTTCTCCTCCTCAGCAGCATTATCGTCCTCATCCTTCTGGGCTTCGCTTTCCTCTGCCGTGTCCTTGCCCCTGTTATTGTCCGTTGCAGGTTTCACCGTATTGTCCACCGTCATTTTCAGGCCCGTGGTATTGTTCTCTGCCTTGATTGCAAAATCTCCTGCTGTGAGCGCGCGGTCTATGCTCACATCAGCACTGGTGTCATAGTTGGCCACGCCCACGTTGGAAACCACATAGCTTGCAGCCCCTACTGCGCCTGCGTTGATATTGACATCGCTGTTCGTGACCGCTTCTATAGCTGCCTTGCCCTGCTCTGCCGAAAAGGCCGCTGTATTGGTCGGATTATTTAACTTCACCTTAGCCTTGGTATCGCCCGTCAGAACGGCCACGCCTACCGCTACGGCATTACCATCACCACCGCTGCCGGCTGCGGAAAGGTTCGCTTTCGTGTCCGCGTTGGCCGCGATTTTGATTCCATTGCCAGTTTCACCATCTGCTCCCGAAGCCGTCAAATTGCCGTCAACGACCACATCTGCCGCATTGTAGACACGGGAAACCGCCACTGCTGCTACGGCCTTGGAACCGCCAGGAACGGTCTTGCCTTCGCTGTCCTTTTTATTCGCGCCCGCAGGCACAGTGATGCCTTGCGTTATTTCCACCTTGGAATTAGCGGCAATATCGATATTATTAGCCGTAATGGTACTGTTCTCCCCGATATTGACAGACGCTTTGTTCTTCTTGCTGGAATAATTGACAAACAGATACTTGTTCGCGCCGGCTTCTTTTCCTGCCAGTTTGTCGATAGCGCCATCAAGCAGGGTTTTGTCATCCCCCAAGATAATGCCCTTCAAGGTATGCGTGAGGCTCATGGGGGTGCTGTCCTCATAAGTGCTGGTGCTCTCCGCCGTAATCTTGACGGCGCTGTCACTGCTGCTTATTTTGACGCCCTTGCTCGTTGCATCCTGCCCGATGTTAACGGCAGCGGTAATATCCGTAGAGCGGTCACTCCAACGGATGAGATTAGTATCCGTGACGGCAGACTCCTGCTTCGCCGTCAAAATGATATCGCCGCCCGAACCTGCGACAACAGCTGTGACGTTATTCAAGTCTGCACTTACCGTATCTCCGGCATTGATTTTTACCAAATCCTTGAAATCAAGGTTCTTCGTGCTCTGCAGCACAGCACCGTCCTTGATATTGATGATCCCTGCGCCCAACATAATGCCGCTATGGGTATTAACCTGCCCGCTTATGTCAATCGTCTTGCCATTGACATAAGTCTTGAGGTTGTTAATAGCCTCAAGTGTAATATTATTTTCCGTATTGTATAAATTTTCAAACTCTTTGGAGGCGGGAATAAGACCTGTGAACTGCCCGGCATTAATGACCCCTGAAGCCCCTACTGCAATACCATCAGGGCTAAGGAAAATCAGATGACCGTTAATCTTGCCATCCTTGATGCCATTTACAATACCATCTATGCTGATTCTATTCTGCACAAGATTAGCCAGCGTAGAGGAATTGCCAAACAGCAGATTGGCAATATCCCCACTAGCCAAATTAAATTTTTCAAAACGATTATAGGCCAAAGTCCCGGTATCTTTTTGCGGCGAGATACTGTAAACATTCCCTGATTGAGCAATTTTACCTGCATCACTACTCTCCTTGGGCACAATCTCTGTTGCCGCCTCACTAAGACCATAGGGGTAGGCCATAAAGCCTACCGCCAAGGCCAGCGAACTAAGTATCCTCTTCTGCTGCCGTTTTTTGGCAAAGGTTCTCCTGCGCTCCCGCCGCGGTGTCCATTCCATACTGGTGGAATTATCAAAAGCCTGTCCCACTGTGGCTTCATCATATTTATATCTCATGATATGCACCTGCTTCCTTACATTCATCCTTGCAATAATGTCGGCAAAAACTCTCCCATCCGGCCTAAACTTTCACGATATATGATTTTTCTCTAAAATATTTATCGACTGCTTTTCCCCTACTTTAGTAAAAAAGTTAAAAAGTTGCCGACAGTGAAAAATCTACCCGCGTACTGTCCACACTTGTTTCGTAAAAATCCTTTTTTATGGGGAAACCTACAGATAATGTGCTGTATAATTGCTTGTACCTTGCTTCCAGCCCCAGGCCGGCACTCAACAATGTCCTGTGCTCCATGCCTGTTACCCCGCTTATTGTGCCCCAGTCAACAAAGGGAAAGAGCGAAAAACGCCGTGCTTTGTCCAGAGGAACATGATACTCCAGATTCGCCGTCATTCCCTTGGGGCCGCCAATAAAGCCTTCCTCATAACCGCGGACACTGGTTACACCGCCGATAAAAAAGCGGTCTGAAGACGCCAGATAATCCTCCGAACTCCACTGACCCTCCAGACGGGCCTGCCAGAACTGACCGCCGCCATAGCGTTTCTGCCAGAAGGAACTGAGCCGATAGAGATTCGCCGAATCAGAGTTCCCATCAATATCGCGGCGCTTAGCAAAAACAAAGGAATGTTTGTGATAGAACACGCTGGAGTTTCCGTAATGTGTAAAAGACACATAGGGAATCACGCGGTTAATCTTGTCATCCGTCCATGACACAGAGCCATACCCCCAATCCGTTTTGGAGGTCTGATAGATATACTGCAAGCCCGTCTCATGGCGTGAGTGCGCCGTGATGTAAAAAGGCACCCGCCAGTTAAGGGAAAAAGACTGCGCTTTCCCTCGTACACCCAAGTTTTTCAGTTCCCCGTTGGTGATTTTCGTGCGATTACCTGAATAATTAAGGTCTAAGCGCATCCCCCGCTGCGAAAGCGGAATGCTATAGCCCATAGTCCATGCCTTAGTCCCCTGACTGCGGATAAAACTCCCCCGCAAAGCATCCCGATAACCTGACAGACTCCGCATGGCATAGAAAATCCCCTGACGCCAGCGGCCACTGTTGTCATAACCATCATTATCCAGATAAAGCGTCACTGTCTGATTCTGCGGTTCTAAGGCGATGATTTCATAATCCGTCGTCCCTTCCGCAGCACCGGGTTTTATCACTACCCGCAGCTGGATGTCATTAGTGCCATGAAACCAGCGCAAATCCTTGTTCAGCTTGGCAATATTGGCAATCTCGCCCGGCTTCAAGCCCAACCGCCCCGTGATGTAATTTTCTCTGGTACTGCGATTGCCGCTTACAGAGACATTCTCCGTCCGGCCTTCTACAAGCCGGACTTTGGCCACGCCGTCGTGAATCCGCCGATTCAGCACCGCACCGCAGGTCATATAGCCCTTCTCGCGATACAAAGCCGTGATTTTATCGGTCATCTCCAACAGGTCTTTCGCTGTAATCTGCCGTCCGATATAAGCATCCGTAACCGCTTGCAGTTCCTCCTGCGTAAGAATCGCCGAGGGATTCCACTCCACTTTTTTCAATTCAAAATGAATTTCTGTATCGGCGTTCTCCGTGGAGGAAGCTTCCCCCTGCTCCACCTGGGACTTTCTGGCGGCTTCATCCTCCGCAATCTTCTCGCGCACCTGTTCCCGTTCTATATCCCTGCGGTCACGTTCC
>DJYL01000138.1 GCA_002448495.1 Pseudoselenomonas ruminantium
CACCAGCATGTCATGGAGTACATGCGCCGGTTTATCATATAATCTCACGCTGAATCCTCCTGCCTGTTAATCTTCCAAAACCTTCGGTACTTTGAAATAGCCGTCTTCCTTGAGCGGAGCATTCGCGAGCGCTGCCTCACGGTCAAGGGATGCTTTCACTTCGTCCTTGCGGAACACGTTCTGCATGGGCAGGGCGTAAGTGGTCGGCTTAACATTTTCCGTATCCAGCTCGGACAGATTGTCCATATAGGTCAGGATTTTATCCATCTGGTCAATGTACTTGTCCTCCTGATCGGCAGAGATTGCCAAACGGGAAAGAACCGCTACATTTTGCAAATCTTCTTTGGTAACTTTCATTTTCTCACCATCCATAGATGTTTATTGTTATCGCTAGGAAACATACTTCAATAGTATAGCACAAATACGGCCGCTCTAAAAGCATTTGATTTTATTCACAAACTTCCCACGCGGCAATATTACGGCTTTCGGACGAAAAATTTACACCAATGCGGTAAATTTTCCGTTTGTCAGCTGCATACGGCAGGGCATATCCCTTTTCCTCGATTTGGGCCAACGCCGCCTGAGCACTCTTGTCCAGCTTAAACTCAAAAATATAGACATATGCCGCAGTTTCCAAAACGCAATCCGCCCGCCCCTGACTGTTATGCACTTCAGAATGCACATATTTTCCCAACAGGGTAAAGACCAGATATATAACCGTGGCGAAGTAATGCTCAAAGCGGGTCCCGGCTGATGTATAAGGAATGCTGGCAAACAAAGCGGTCAATATCTGCCGTATCCCATCTACGTTGCCATTTTCCACATAGTCATCCAATGTAAAAATATCCGTATCCGTCCCCGGAACAGCCTTGGGTGCATAAGCCGGCATAAGGCTTTCCAAAAATCCATATTTGACCTCCTCATTAGGGAAGCCCATTGTCAGCCGCTGGCGCCGGTCATCATAGCCAACGATAGTCAGATAGCCCGTTTGATACAACAACGGCAAAATATCCGGATTATCCGCGCGGTAGTCCGCTAACGCCCGTTCGTCCGAATATAGTTTGCCATCCGTGAACTTCCAAAGGTCAAATTCACCATCTTGCAGCTTCTTGATTAAAAAAGTAGGCGTTCCCGTTACAAACCAATATGAGCGCAATTCACCATCATCCAAAGCATTAAACAGGGAAAATGGATTGTACACACCCTCTCCCTGTGGATGAAAATGGTAGCCATCATAAGTTCTGCGCAGCTTCTGTTGACAATCCTTTGTCGTCTTATCCTGCACTTCAGCAAACTTTTCCACCTGCGGCCATAACGTGTCAATCAGTTCATTTTCCGTAATTCCACAAACAGCAGCGTATTTTTTGTTCATGGATATGTCTTTCAGATGATTTAAGTCGCTAAAAATACTCACTTTGCTAAATTTCGTAACCCCGGTAATAAAAACGAACTGCAAGTATTCATCGCAACTTTTCAGCACGCCAAAAAAGCCCTTGAACACGGCCTTATTATGTTCAGCCAGTGTTTCATCCGCCATCACATCCAGCAGCGGCTTATCATATTCATCCACCAGAACTACACAAGGCCGCCCGCTTTTTTCTTTGGCTGCAGCCAATAACAGCCGAAAACGTTCTTCCAAAGATTGCGTACCACTCAGCGCATATTCCTGTTCCCACTCATGCAATTTTTCATCCAAAACATTTTCCAGTGCTTGTGCTTTTTGATAATTTTTGCCGTTAAAATCAAAGACAAACACCGGGTATGCCTGCCAAGGATGGGCTGATTTTTCTTCCTCTGCTGCAATATACAGGCCATTAAACAATTCTTTTTGCCCCTGCCAATACGCCTTCAACGTAGACAAAAATAAGCTTTTACCAAACCTGCGTGGACGACTGAGAAAATACTGCTTGCTGCCATTTACCAACTCATGAATGTATTTTGTCTTATCGACGTATAAATACCCTTCCTGCCGTAAATGCGCAAAACTCTGTACACCTATGGGAAGTTTTTGCAACATGCTGCTCACCAAATCATCCCCTTATCTTCAATGTTCGCAAATAAGCTTTCTGCTCTACGCTGATTCGTCTGCTCTCAATCGCCTTTTGAATCGCCTTGTTATGTGTCCAAGGCGCCAAACGCCGCTCCTCAATATAGGGCAATGCTGCCTCATACTGCTTAGCCAGGGCAGTTGCAAAGTACCAGGCAATCATCATATTGATATAGTATTCCTCCGAGCGAATTTGCGCGACCATTTCCAAATAGGAACGGTCAAAGTCCTCATCGAGGAAATGTACCATCAGCATACCGATGGCGTAACGCACAGTGTATGTGTCTTTAACGTTCAGCCACTTTCTAATCTGCAACAAAAGTTCCGGCCTATGCTTCTTAAACACCTTCGGCGACATTTGGTCGCAGGTCGCCCAGTTATCCACATAGGGCAGGAATTTCTCCAAATACGCCATGCACGGTTCATAATCCTTCATTGCCGAAAGGATAAAGGCATGGAGCTGATTTTCCTCATGATACGCATGCGGCAAATCCCGAAGAAATGCCTCCGCCTCCCCTGCCGCCAGGACTTCTTTGGCCAACTGCCGCAGGGCCGGTGTGCGCACGCCGATTATCTTTTCCGGTGCTATATTGGGTATCAATTTACGGCTGAATTCCTGATAGGTTTTATCCTGCATACTAAACAATTTATCCTGAATGTTCATCTGCACCCCTCCCTAGCAATTCTTTGGCTACAAGCTCACTTCTTATGCGCAAAAGTAAATCATCATCGTGTTCTTTAGACAGAAAATTCATACTGCCATACCAAACAAAATCATCATCAAAAACCGCATAATGACAATTAAGGTCTTTCTGTTCTTTGACAACAACATCCATAGCCGTTAATTCTTTTTTGCTAAGCTTTATCAGCCTCTGTTGTCTATCGCTGTACACCTCATCAGGCAATGTAATCACCGTTATCTGGGGTTTTGACTCGCCCAAATCGGTTACCCTTTTGATAAATTCCGCAACACGCCTGCGGCTCAACCAAGGACTTGAGATGCAAATACGTTCAGCAGCCTTAGAAAAGTCCTGCCAAAAAACTTCCTGATAATCATTTACCGTATAAATGACATTTGATCCTTCTCCTGTCGGTGCAAACAACGTATACCCCATAGCGGCATAAGCCTTCAATCGTTTTTGATACATGCGTTCCAGCATCTTCACATGCACATCTACATAATCGTAAATGATTACATTTTCCTTGCCGGAAGAATCCCGATGCAAACGGCCTGCATACTGGGCCAGATTGCCCTTCCACGATATCGGCACAGTCAGAAAAAGTGTGTCCAAACGTGGAAAATCAAAACCTTCACCAATATATTTTCCCGTAGCAATAATTGCTATCCGCTTCTGTTTTTCCGCTTCCTGCAGTCGATTTTGACGCTCTCGCCGTTCTTGGGCTGAGCCGCCACCTAATAAAAGTACTGCATAAACATCATGCGCCTGTAACTGTTCGTAAAGATACTCAGCATGTTCCTTAAATTTTGTCAGCACCAACGGCGTTCGTCCAGCAGCCAGACTAGCCAATATATCTGCCACTAGCAATTCATTACGCTTCTTATCGCCTATAAGCAACTTGTAAAAATCATTGATTGTTGCCTTATCCGTAGTTACTGGCGCAAATGAGGTAAACCTCAGATAAATCTCATGACGAAAATCCTGCATGTTGGCACGTTCTTTTTCCGTCAGTCGATAACGTACCGGCCCCAACTGCATGAACATAATTTTTTCATGACCATCATCACGCACGGGCGTAGCCGTAAGGCCGTAAACATATTTGGCTTTTACGTTCCACAACACATTTTCAAATGTAGCAGCACCAGCATGGTGGCATTCATCCATGATGACCATGCCATAATCCTGCAAACGTTCGTCCACTTCATCATCCCGGCCCAAAGAAGAAATCATGGCCACATCCACGATGCCATGCAAAGAATCATGGCCGCCATACAACGTACCTACTATGCTGGTTTTACGCTTCCCTTTAATTATGGGTAATACCTCATCAATCTGCAGGAAATTTTCTATAGCCTGCTGCCATTGTCGCATCAATTCACGATTATGAACCAAAATCAGGGTATTTACTTTGCGACTGGCAATCAAGTACGTCCCCAGAACCGTTTTACCAAAACCAGTAGCCGCCCCCAAAATTCCCCCATCATGTGCCAGCATAGCATCAGCTGCCTCTTGCTGACCTGATTGCAATTTCCCCTTAAAGTAAACTTTTATCGCATTTCCTTGATTACGACAGTCCTCAAAGACAAAGGGGACTTTAGTTTCCGACAGCAGCGCCGTTAAATCAAACAGCAATCCTCTTGGCAAGGTAACATAATCATCTACTTCACGAAAACACTGAATACGCCGAGGTATTTGTTTTGTCGAATAATGCATAGCCTGCATTTTGTAAAACTGCGGATTGCTAAATGTTGCCAACTGTTTTATACGATTAAGCGAGCGTGGCTTGACGGTAGCTTTTGAAATATATATACAATTGGCTAATATTATTTGCAATTTGCCAACAAAATCTTTTGCTTCCAATGACAAAACACGCTTTCGTTCCCAAGGTTTTAACCGATCTGTATAATCTGCACGCTCCTCCTCGACAACTACAGCTTTGCTTTCACCCCAAGCCTTTATCTTTTCCGCTACGAAATCCGCAGTTAGTGGCTTTATATTGGACAAATACGCCCATTGGTCATCCACTGCCTGCCAGTGTTCATTAACAAATACGGAATTATGCTGCTTACGAGGTAAACCTTGCAAAGGCAACGCAATCAGATTTCCCAAGCCGCCCGCCGGCATCTCATCCTGATTTGGCAGCATCCTGTCGAAGGTGTTAAAATCCGTTTGATGCATGACCTCTGCCCCTTTTTCCAACAATAAACGGCCAAAAAGTCTCGCCGTCTTAGCGGGTATTGGCTGAGCAAAAAACAACCAAACATGCGCACCATTTCCCGAACGGGAACGCTCCAAAGCCGAGTCTATGCCATAAGTATGACATAGTTTTCGTAACCCCAAAGCTTCATCCTGCCAATTGCAAGCCGAACCATCATGGTCATCAAAATCAAACACCAAAAATTTACAGGTTGAATCTTCCAATAAAGCATACGTTCCTGCCACAAAGGATTTGGCATTTTCATCCGTTCCAAGCAAATGCTGACGGGCTACGTGTTCGTTGAACGGCTGCCATTTATGTGCACTGCACGCATGACATTTTACCGGCTTACGTAAACGCTTAGGACACACATCCTGCCAAAAATTAGCACAAACCGGAGAATATCCTTTGCGCCCCTCGGTTGTCTCCCACCGTTTGGCATACACATCCCTGCGAGCAACAAAGAGCTTCATAAATAAATTTATCCGCCGTTGTTCCTCAGCCTTTTTATCTATCACAGCGACAGGTTGTACTTCCAACTTTTCCTGCCAGGCAATACCATGCTCATTTAGCATTGTTCGCAGATACAGATTTTCTTTGGCCAATCTGCGGTTCTCCTGCCGCAGCCACTCCAGTTCTGTCACGTTTTTCCCTCCTACAACATGGTAATCGGGTCTATATCAATCGCCACATCGGTGCGCAGATGCAGCTTCTGTTCCCGCAAAAAGCCTTGCACCGCCGGCAAATCGGCGGTCTTAATCAACACCACAAAGCGATAGATACCACGGAAGCGGGCAATAACCGCAGGCGATGGGCCGATAATCTGCTGGCCTTTTATGCTGTTAAAGTGTTCGTTAAAAGCGGCCACCAATCTTTGGGCATTGCCTTTGGCGGTGTTTTCATCTTCATGCTGGAACAACAGCTTGACCAAACGGCTGAAAGGCGGATAAAAAAGCCCCTGCCGCAGTTTCATTTCCTGCTCGTAAAAGCCCTCATAATCCTGCACAATGCCGCAGGTCACGGCGTAATGTTCCGGATTGTAGGTCTGAATCACCACTTTTCCCTGATGTTCATGCCGTCCCGCCCGGCCTGCCGTCTGGGTAATCAGCATAAAGCACCGTTCCGCCGCACGAAAATCCGGCAGGTTCAGGCTGGAATCGGCGCTGATAATGCCCACTGCCATCACATCGGGAATATCGTGTCCCTTGGCAACCATCTGCGTGCCGAGCAAAATATCGTATTGTTTCTCGCGGAACTTCTGCAATATCTCCTGATGCGCAAATTTCGTATTGGTGGTATCCCTGTCCATGCGAATAACGCGGGCGGAAGGCACCAGCTGATGAAGTTCCTGTTCCAGCTTCTCCGTGCCGGAACCGAAGTATTTGATATAGCGGCTGCCGCATTTCGGACACACATCCGGAACCGGCTCCGTCACGTCACAGTGATGGCAGGACAGTTTGCCGTTCTTATGATAAACCAGCGACAGGCCGCAGAGCTTGCACTTGATGACCTCCCCGCAGGAACGGCACATGACAAAAGTCGAAAAGCCCCTGCGGTTCAGCATGATGATAATCTGCTGTCCCTTCTTCATGGTTTCTTCAATAAGCTGCTGCAAGGCATTGGACAAGATATGGCGATTGCCCATGCGCAGTTCCTGCCTCATATCTACGCACTGCACTTTCGGCAAAGGCAGATTGCCGATGCGTTTGGGCATATTGAGCAGGGTAAACTCCCCGGACTTTGCCCGATAATAGCTCTCCAAGGAGGGTGTTGCACTGCCCAACAATAGTACGGCCTGATGGATTTTCGCCAGCTCCTCAGCTACGACTTTAGCGTGATAGCGCGGGGATTCATCCTGTTTATAGGACATATCCTGTTCCTCATCCATGATGATGAGTCCCACATCACTCGCCGGCGTAAAGAGCGCAGAACGCGCACCGATAATAATGCCCGCCTGCCCCCGTCGCACCCGAAGCACGGCGTCATTGCGTTCCGCCAAAGACAAGCGGCTGTGCATGACGACAATATCCTGCGCAAAATACGCCTTAAAGGCCATAACCACCTGTCCAGTCAAGGCGATTTCCGGCACCAGTACGATAACCTGCCGCCCAGCCTGCCGGACTTTCCCGGCCATTTCGATATAGACCTGCGTCTTACCGCTGCCGGTTACGCCTTTCAGCAAAAAGCCCTGATATTTCCGCTTGTTTACAGCCGGTTCCATCGCCGCTATAGCCGCTTTTTGGTCAGTAGTCAGTTCCACCTCTGCGTGCACCGCTTCTGCATCACTATAACTGTCCCGCATAATCCGGCGATTTTCCATGCGGATAAGGCCATCTGCAGCCAGCGCCTTTAAAACCTGCGCCGATATCTTTTGGTCTTTAAGCTCCTTAACCGCCAACTTGCCGCCCGCCGCTGCCAACACTTCGAGCGCATGCACCTGCGCTTTTTTTCGTTTATAAGCCGTGCGCAATTCTTCGGTGACCTCGACCTGCAAAACCGCGTCCTGCTCGTAGCGGGCTTTTTCCCGCTTATCGGCTGCGTATTCCTTGCGGATAATGCCATACTGTACCATCTTGTCAAGCATTGCAGGCAGTTCTGCCTTTAATTCCGGCAATTTCCTGCCTAATGCCGGACGGCTCAATGCTTCTGCCGACAACGCCTCATAAAGCTGCCGATAGGCGGGCATCTGCAGGAGAATATGCTCCTGCTGTGTCGGTTCGCTCTCGTAGACCACCGTAATCTTCAGCCCGCTTTTCCCCGGCATAAAGAGCCGCATCATCTCAGCCAGAGAACACAGGTAAAAATCTGCCAGCCACTTAGCCGCCTGCAAAACCGGCGGTGTAAACCATGCTTCTTCATCTACGGCAGCTTCGATGGGCTTGAGCTTTCCCCTCATATCCCCCAGTTCTGCGTCAGTTTTTTCCGCTGCCGCCAAAATAAAGCCCTCCACCTTGCGCCCCCCAAAGGGCACAAAAACACGCCAGCCTGTTTCCAAATAGGAAAGCTCGGCTGGCACGCTGTAAGTATAGGCTTTGGCTATGCTTTTTACGGGAATATTGACAAAGACGCTGGCTGTCAGCATGTATTTTTAACCACCATTCATAAATCATTTACGCTATCTAAATTCTAACATTCCCCCTGTGAATGCGCAACAAATTATGCTATACTTTGTTCTTGACTATAGGATTGAAAGGAGTATTTCCATGCTGATATACCAAAAGCTGCGCCAAAATCCGGATTTGGCTGTGGCGCTTGTTTTTGCCCTAATTACGAGTATCATTGCCCCACCTGCCCCCGGCGATATTTTGCAGCGCATTAATCTGCCGCTGTTGGGGCTATTACTCTTTTTGATGTGTATTGTGGCGGGGCTGCGGCTCAGCGGCTTTTTTGCAGCTATCTTTCAGCATCTTTTTCAAGGCAGCGCATCGGGACGCTCATTGGGGCGATTCTTTATCTTCAGCTGTTATTTCAGTTCCATGTTCATCACCAATGACGTGGCGCTGATTATCTTTGTGCCGCTGGCCATTATGGTCTTTACGGAAGCCCGGCGCATTCGTCTTATGGTGCCGACGGTCTGCTGGCAGACTATTGCAGCGAATTTAGGCAGTATGCTCACGCCCATTGGCAACCCGCAGAATCTTTTCATCTATTCCCACTACGGCCTTGAACCACTGGAATTTCTGTCAATTACCGCCCCTATCGTCTTAATCAGTGGTATCGTTATCTACTTGGCCACCTATACTCTTGCCGATTATGATGTATCTCTGCCTGTACAGCAAAATCCCACCCTGCCTTGGAAAAAAATACTCCCCTTGCTGCTGCTTTTCGCCCTCTGCCTGCTGCATGTCGTACATCTGCTGAGTTCTTCTCTGCTGGCTATTATCGTACTGCCCGTATTGACATTGCTGAACCGCCAGCTGTTCAAAGAAGCCGATTATAAACTGCTGCTGCTCTTCGCCCTGTTATTTATCGGCGTGGGCAATCTGAGCCACATCGAGCTTTTCCAAAGTTGGCCTGCAAAAATGCTAAACGGTCATGAATTCTGGGTATCCCTGCTCCTAAGCCAAGTCTTGAGCAATGTACCAGCCACGGTTTTACTGGCCAATTACACCAACGCATACGCACCTCTACTCCTTGGCGTAAATATAGGCGGACTTGGCACTATTATTGCCTCCATGGCCAGTGTGATTTCCTTCAAAGCCTACCTGCAGACCCGCTTCAGCAAGCCCGGCTACTATCTGCTGACCTTTACCGGCAGCAATCTGATGGTACTCTTGCTGCTCTTGCTGTACTATCACTTTTATATGAAGTATAATGCACTTATCTGCCAACAACTCTGCATTTATTTATGAACAGGCATAGATCTATTGCGTATACCCCTAAAGTAGTAGTGCGAATTTTATTTTATACTTTGGTAGTATTGTCATTGATGATATTCAATCGTATAATATCATTTGTCACTTGGGGAAGTGATGACACACACATGCCTTTATAAGTAAGAGTGGGGAAGCTTTGCAGGTAAAGGAATTATACGATAAAAAACGCAGGTTCTGAATCAACCTGCGTTTTTTCGTGTTCATATCAAGCAAGCAATATCGCCAAAGCGATAATGGTCAAAACCACGCCCTGCACGACCCCCAAAATCCGATTCAAATTTCTTTGACCCAAAATAAACTTCCGCACGCTGCCTGCACAAAGGGCAATACAGGAAAAGATGGCAAACGCCTGTAAAGCAAAAATTGCCCCTAAAAGAGCAATATGCCAGGATAGTCCGGTACTTTCCGTATCCACAAACTGCGGCAGAAACGCGAGAAAAAAGAGCAGCACCTTGGGATTTAAGATATTCATAAGCACACCACGGCGATAGATTGCCAGATAAGATGCCGTTGCATCTGCCTGCCCCATCTGCAGTTCACCTGCTTCATGGAAAGCCCTCCACGCCAGATAAAGCAAATAACCTGCACCGATAAATTTCAATCCGGCAAAAGCCATAGGCGAACTTTGAATAAGCGCCGCTACGCCCAAAATAACCAGCCCCGTATGAAAAACAATGCCACTGGCCAGCCCTGCACTCAGAAAGACACCGCTTTTTGCCCCGCTGGCCAGACTTTTGGCTAACAGATACAGATTGTCCGGGCCGGGAGCCAGTGTCAACAGTACGGAAGCAGTCAAAAAATAGAGTAGCGTATTGATTTCCATAATCTCATCCTCTCGTGTATAATAGTAGGGTATTTCTAAATCAAAGGAGATGGCTTTTTTGTATATCGAATATATTACTCTGGGTGCTGTCCTGCTGCTAAGCTATGCAGGACACAACATGACCGTTGTCTATGCCGCGGCTATTGTACTTGGGCTGAAACTTTTGGGACTGACTACAGCCCTCAACGCCCTTGGTTCTCAAGGGCTAAACTGGGGCATCATCATTCTCACTGCGGCGATTCTCGTACCCATTGCCAACGGCACCATCACCATCAGCCACATGATTGATGCGTTCCGTACCCATGCCGGCGTAATCGCTATCGTGGCAGGACTTCTGGCTGCTGTAGCCGGAGGCAGCGGCGTGGACCTGCTGAAAAGTACGCCGGATGTTATCCCGGCCCTCATCATCGGCACAATGGCCGGCGTGCTCCTGTTCCACGGTGTTGCTGTCGGCCCACTGATTGCCGGCGGCCTGACCTATTTCATTCTCTGGGTAATGAAATCCTTTACCTGATGCTGTTGCGAAAGGCTGCATTGCCCATGCAATAGGTCGTGCAGATAGCCACGGCCAAAGCATCGGCGGTATCATCAGGCTTGGGCGGCTCCGGCAGGTGCAAAAGTTTCGTCACCATATAGATGACCTGCTTTTTGTCTGCCTTGCCGTACCCCGTTACATCCTGCTTAATCTGCATCGGCGTGCGCTCCACGATGGGAATATTGTTTTTGGCCGCCGCGAGCAGCACAACACCGCGCGCCTGTCCTACAGGAATGGCTGTCGTGACATTGCGGTTGAAAAAGAGTTTTTCAATCCCCATAATATCGGGCTTGTACTCCTTCATCAGCGCATCGAGTTCATCGTAAATCTTGACCAGCCGATCTTCCATGCGCATCTTGGGCGAGGTGAATACCGAACCGTATTTTATGGGGATAAGGCGGCTGCCGCGCGATTCTACCAAGCCAAAACCGCAGATGGCCGTACCAGGGTCAATTCCTAATGCTAACATTGATATCCTTTCCTTGATACAGAAAATGGGCTCTTACGAGCCCATTTTTTGATTTATTCTTCGTCCGTTTCGTAGTTGCTGTATACGTTCTGTACGTCGTCGTTGTCTTCCAGAGCGTCTTCGAGCTTCTGCATCTTTTCGGCATCTTCACCGGACAGTTTTACAGTGTTTTCCGGAACCATCGTGATTTCAGCCGATGCTGTTTCAATGCCCTTTTCGCCCAGAGCAGCTTCAATGGCGTCAAAAGCATCCGGTTCAGCGGTGATTTCGAATACATCGCCTTCGTCCTTCATGTCATCCGCGCCTGCTTCGAGCACGATTTCCATGAGTTCATCTTCGTTGTCGAACACTTCTTTTTCTACCACGAAGATGGCCTTCTTGTTGAACATCCAGCCTACGCAGCCGTCCTGACCGAGGTTGCCGCCGAACTTGGAGAACAGGTGACGCACATCAGCAGCCGTACGGTTGCGGTTATCCGTGAGGATGTCAAGCATAACAGCCGTACCAGCCGGGCCGTAACCTTCGTAAGTGAGTTCTTCGTAGTTGCTTCCTTCAGAAGCGCCGAGGCCCTTC
>DJYL01000020.1:0-1207 GCA_002448495.1 Pseudoselenomonas ruminantium
TAAGAGCATTTCGGCATAGAGGATGACGGAAATGGCGGCAACGCCGTCTTCTCCTGCCCATGAGAAGGTGATGACGTTAAAGAGAAAGGTCGTTACGCCAACGGAAAGCTCTGTAACCAGCTCCGAGGAGCCGTTGTACATGGCCTGTCCCAAAGCCTTCCATTCCATGTTGGGAACTTGAAAGTGGATAAGACGGCTGCGGCAGGCAAAGTAGTGCAGGCCGATAAGGGCGGCAATGGTTTCGCCCAGCCCCGTACCTAAAGCTGCGCCGGCAATGCCCAGTCCCATTTTGGCCATAAAGAGGTAGTCCAGAACAGCGTTTAAGATTCCTGACACCAGAGATACTAAAAAGCCTTGGATGGGACGGCCATCGGCGATAAAGAACGCATTAAAAATCAGCATCAGAGCCGCTGCCGGATAAAAGGGCAGCAAGGTGATGATATAGTTTACACAATCATCATAAAGGGCGGGGCTGGCACCTAAGAAGGCGAGCAATGGCTCCATAAAGAGCCAAAGGGTAAGGGCAAGCAAGGTGCTAAGAACCACACCGCTTATGGTAATGAGGGTGAACCGTCTATTGGCAAGCTCGCGATTGTCCTCGCCCAAGGTTTTGGCAACCAGTGCCGAACCGCCGGAGGCGAGCATAATGGCCAGCCCCAATACGAGATTGAACGCCGGATAGACGATATTGGATGCGGCAAGTGCGTCACTGCTGGCGAAGCGCCCGATAAAGATGCCATCGGTTACGGTGTAGAGTGAAATCACAATCATCATTCCGATGGAGGGGGTCGCAAACATCAGCAGTGACCACATACTGTGGTGATGAGATAAGGGATTATGGGTGTTCTTTCGCATAAAAATTTTCCTTTCGTTAAACATAATTTTCTTGAACACTTGATTTTTATACTGTATATTAAGCATAAAGGATACAGTAACTGTAATGTCAAGGGGGATTTTTTATGGCACGGCACATGACCTTCCATGTGGGCGAATTTGCCCGCATGACGGGCGTAAACAAACGCACTCTGCATTATTATGACCATGAGGGGATATTCAGTCCGGACAGCGTGGAGGCAAACGGCTATCGCGCTTATTCATCCCGGCAGTTTTATCCCTTTTATATGATTCGCATGTTTCGGGATATGGGACTTGACCTGTCCGAAATCAAGGAGTATATGCAGGGGCGTACGCCGGAAAAATTTGCGCG
>DJYL01000020.1:1347-6607 GCA_002448495.1 Pseudoselenomonas ruminantium
GCCAATCAGCGGCAGATTTTGGAAAAAGCGCAAAAGGTACGGCTGGACGAAGTGGAGGAACAGGAATTTGCGGATTGCCGGTTAATGGTTTCCGAGAATTTGCGCCAGCTTTGCCTGCGGGAAGACTGGGAAGGAGTGGAACGCCACTTTGCCACGCATCTGCGGGACGTGATGGAAGGGGAAGTGCTTACAGGGTATACCTTCGGTGCCATGGTGTCTTCGCAGGATTTTATGCGTCCGGGGCATGAGCAGGTGGTCAGCTGCTACTATGTGCCTACGGATAAACTGTGGCGGCAGATTCCCAAGGAATACCGCCGGTTGCGCAGGGGCGGAAGGTTTTTGGTGACTTACTTTGCCGGAGATTATATGAATACGGCGGCATCTTATGCCCGCTTGCGGGATTATATGCAGGAACATGGCTTGCAGCCCGGAGATTTTGCCTATGAGGAAAGTCTTATCGAGGACATGAGTACGGCAGATTCCCGGGAATTTATCACCCGCATTGCAGTGCCGGTTCTGGAGAAGAACCATTAAATTTCATTTATTTTCAAGTGAGAAAATGATATAATATTAATACGTATCAGCAAATAAAAAGGATTTTTCAGTAAAATTTAAGAATTGCATGCTAGCATAGAGGCAAGGGAGGAATCAACGATGGGAGAATTTACGTTTACCGTTGAGAAGAAGTGCCCGATTTGTGATGAAACTACCCGAGTGGTGAAGACCAAATCCAAGCTCAGTGTGGAACGCACGGATGAGGACTTTTGTGTACATTACAAAGATTTTAATCCCTATCTGTATAAAATATGGTTCTGTGAAAAATGTGGTTATGCAGCAGATGAAAAAACCTTTCTGGGTTCTATGCCGGTAGTTCACAAGAAAAAAATCAAGGAATTTCTCGACAGCCGCAAGCTGGGCATGCAGTTTGTAGAGGAACGGGGCGTTCCCGATGCGGTAGCTGCTTATAAGCTGGCTATTTACTATGCGGAAATGATTGAGCAGCCATTGGCAAAAAGGGCTGGCATGTATTTGGGCTTGGCATGGATTTACCGTTATTCCGGAGAACAGGATAAAGAGATGGAAATGATGCAGAAAGCTGCAGAACTCTATGATCAGTCCCTGATGACGGAGCGCTTCCCGCAGAATGGTATGAGTGATGATACTGCTGTTTATCTGGTGGGAGCCATTTATTACCGGATGAAGGATTATGAGAAATCTACACAGTACTTGTCCAGACTTATTGGCGATCAAAGCCTTCGGGACAGGGATATTCAGCTTTATAAGCGTGCCCGTGATTTATGGCAAAGTGTGCGTGAGGATCAGGGCGAGGCGGCAAAGGAGGAGAAAAAGTGATTGATTTGCCAGCAAATTGGCAAGACCAGCTGCAGCAGATAGACTGGGCAAAAATTCAGGAGAAGGTTTCCGATTATGGCCCAGCCTTAAAAATCATTAAAGACACATGGGATAGAGAAACCCTGGCCGAAATCAGCCAGGGTAATCTCTTTGTTTCGGATAAAATGCTCAATGAGGCTATTGCAAAGAACATCAAGGGAGACAGCCCGGTAAGGTCTGTTTTGCTGGAATCCAAGGAAAATGGACGGTTGAATATTACGATTGATACCGCTAAAATAGGTAAGGTGGAACTTTCCGGTGAGGTGAAGGAATTTGTCCATGAAGGGGACAAGTCCTATATGGTTTACCGGGTGAGGGAACGCAATATTCCCCATCATGGCCTGATGTCCTGGGTTTTTTCCCGGATTTCACTGGCTATGGCTCAGCGTATGGTGGGAAAGCTGTCAATTTCCGAAGACCTGCCTGTGGAGATAAAGCACAATAATGTGCGCATTGATTACAGCAAAGTATTGGCGGAGTCGGATTTTGGCAGGACGATGTTCCATGGTCACCGCCTGTTGGATATGATTGAGATAGAAAAGGCCACCCCAAAAGAGGGCGGCATTATGTTTCAGACAAAACTCAACATACCAGAGGATGTAAAAGATGATTTAAAAAGTCTTTTGCCACAGAAAAATAATGGATAGTTTTAGCAAAGGTTTGAGAAGGGAGAGATTTTTTGTACAGTCTGTACAAGCGGGGGACAGTATGCGCAGCCGTGTTCATGGCTGTGATGATGATTATGCCTGCTGTTTCAGCCCGGCATAAAGAGGTAAAACCGGATAAGATACTGTTTATTCCCCATGACAACAGACCGATTTCCGACAAACAGACGGCGGAAGTGGTAAAAAAGCTGGGGTATGATGTTGTCGTACCGCCGGATAACATTTTGGGAGACCGGGATAATTTAGGCGACCCGAATGCCTTATGGACGTGGTTGGATAACAATGCCTTAGAGGCAAAGGCTGCGGTTATTTCTTCAGATTCTTTGGTGTATGGCAGTCTGGTGGGCTCGCGCAAGCATAATTACAGCCGGAACGAAGTGGCTGAGAGAGTTGAACGGTTTTCGCAGTTCCGGAAAGCAAATCCGAAGATGTCTCTTTATGTATTTGGTTCCATCATGCGTACACCTCGCAGCGGAGAAGCTTCCGGGTATGAGGAACCTGCCTATTATCGCAGTTATGGCTCCGATATCTTTCGGTACACGGTTTTGAAAGATAAAGAGGAAGTGGAGGGCCTTAGCCGGCGGGAAAACAAGGAAAAGGCTTTTCTGGAGGAGCTTATTCCGCAAAAAAACCTGTCTGACTGGCTGGGACGGCGGGCGAAGAACTTTGCCGTGAATGAAGATCTCATCAGGCTCACTCGCAAAAATGTGTTTGATTATCTGGTTTTGGGCCGGGATGATAATGCACCGTATTCACAAACGCACTTGGAGAGCCGCCATCTGAACGAATCCGGGAAGGATTTGGATAAGACAAAGTTCCAGACTATGGCTGGCATTGATGAAATGGCGATGCTTCTGCTGGCCAGAGCGGTGAATAACATGCGTCAGGAGACCCCTTCAGTTTATACCCGATATAACTGGGGGCGGGGGCCGTACACTGTGCCGGCTTATTCCGATGAAAAAATCAGCATTTCCATTCGTGATGCCATTACGGCAGCGGGCGGTGAGGCCGTGACAAAGCCGGAACAGGCAGATTTGGTGATGATGGTGAATACCAACCCGAATGGCAGGACTTACGAGGCAAATGAACGGAATAATGACGGTGAGGAACGGGAAGGAACCCAATACTTTGCGGATTTGGTCAGTGAATATGTGGGCAAGGGCTATCCTGTAGGCATTGCCGATATTGCTTTTGCCAACGGCTCGGATAATGCCTTGATGGAGCAGATGAGAAAGCGAAATCTGCTCTTTAAGATTCGTGCCTATTCCGGTTGGAACACACCGACCAACAGTTCCGGTTTCCTGATTGGTGAAGGAATGTTGGTGCGCCATATGAAAAAAGACGATGTGGATGCGCTGCTTTTGACCCGCTATCTGGATGATTGGGCCTATCAGGCCAATGTACGCAACACGATTGCCCGTCAGCTGACATGGTTGAGGGGAGACGGCGTATACGGCAGTTTGGATACCAAACGTGAGGCGGTATCCTTGCGTACGCAAAAGATGCTCAGCCGCTTTGCATCTCAAAATCTGCCTGCATTATCCACGCTGGAAGAAATACACGTTTATTTTCCATGGAATCGTATGTTTGAATCCGATATCCAGCATCAGGAATATAAGGAAATTCATTTCTTTAAAAAATAAAATTGACTTGTCAGGGGCTGTTGCACAAATGCGACAGTCCCTCTTAATATGCGTGTAAAAAGAAGTAAATCGGAAAAAATAAAGGCGTATTTCCTGTCGCTAAGAATAGACAATAATAAATTGACTGAAAAATGTAAATTTCCTCTTGCAATTATTAGGGAACGTGCTATTATGTTACCTATGAGAGAAAAGTGCTTTTTTTCACAAGTTAAAGTTAAATTTTTCACGAAGTGTGTATGCAGAGGCTGGGAGGGCTTTTTATGGCAGATAAGAAACCGCGTATAGTGATTGTGGGCGCAGGCTTTGGCGGCGTCAAACTGGCAAAACTCTTTACCAAGGATGATGTGGAGGTCACTTTGGTAGACCGTCACAATTTCCACTTGTTCCAGCCATTGCTGTATCAGGTTTCCACGGCAGTGCTGTCTACAGATGAAATCGCTTATCCTGTACGTACGTTTTTCCGTAAGAATCCCAATGTGGAATTCTTTATGGCCAAAGCTCAGGGCGTGGACCAGTCCCGCAATGTGCTGTTGACCAATCATGGGGAAATTGAGTACGATTATTTGATTTTGGCAGCTGGCGCTACAACCAATTTCTTTGGCATGAAGGAAGTTGAGGAACATTCCTTTGGCATGAAGACCTTGCAGGAAGCGCTGCATATTCGCAATCATGTGCTGCATATGTTCGAGCGGGCAAATAAATGCAAGGACCCGGAGGTACGCCGTAAGATGCTGAGCTTCGTCATTGTCGGCGGCGGTCCTACGGGGATTGAGGAAGCCGGTGCCATTTCGGAGCTGGTGGGCATTCAGAAAAAGGAATTCCATAATCTGGATTTTGATGAAGTATCCATTAAGCTCATTGAGGCTACGGCCAATGTACTGCCCATGATGCCGCAGAATCTGCGTGACCATACAGTGGAGGTCCTGCGGGGCAAGGGCGTGGAAGTCCTGCTCAATACGCAGGTGGTCGGCTATGACGGGCACGTTATCAAGCTGAAAAGCGGTGAGGAAATTCCCACGAGTACCCTTATCTGGGCAGCTGGCGTTAAGGCGGTTCCGTTTATCGCCGACTGCGGCGGCGAAGTGGACAGAGCCGGACGCATTATTGTCGATGAAAAGCTGCGGGTTAACGGCAGTAAGAATGTATTTGCCATTGGCGACTGCGCAAACTTCTGTCATGGTACGGAACGTCCGCTGCCGACTGTTGCTCCGGTTGCTACGCAGCAGGCTAAAGTGGCACATGATAACATCTTGCGCCTGATTCACGGTGATGAAAATCTGCAGACCTTTGTTTATAAGGATTTGGGGGCAATGGCGACCATTGGCCGTGGTCAGGCTGTTGTGGCCAAGACCAGTATGAATCCTGAGATGACGGGGTTCATCGCCTGGTGTGCATGGATGTTTGTACATCTTATTCGCTTGGCAGGTACGCATACCAATATTACGGTGGCAATCAAGTGGACTTGGAACCTGCTGTCCGGTACGCGGCTGGGGCGGATAATTACCAATATTAAATTGTAACAGAGATATATAAAGGCGCCGTGGGGGCTGGTAATATTTT